>CADAFA010000111.1 GCA_902787065.1 uncultured Elusimicrobium sp. | reverse complement strand
CTTGAAGCCGTAAAAATTGCCATTAAAAGCATATTGAACGGGAAAGCAGCCCTCATAAACATCAGCAGTAAAAATGCACCGATATTTGCAATTAACGCAAAAGTTGTATAGCGTTTTACTACCTGATAGTCTTGCATTTGCAAGGCCCTGTTAAACAGGCGCGCGGCAAACATACAGGCAAGCCAGGCTACTGTTAATGAAGCTGTCAAGATTAAGAAAGTTTTTGACATTAGTGTACTAAACATATTTACCCCCAAGCCCGAAGTATCGGGCAATAAAATAATACCAAATTTAGCAGATAAATTGTAAAATTTATTTATGACAAAAAAAGAAATTGCAAAAAATTATTTTCTGCAAGGTTATAATTGCGCGCAGGCCGTCTTTTTGGCTTTTGCTAAAGACGAAGGTTTAAGCGAAGATGTTGCCCTTAAAATTGCATCGTCTTTCGGCGGAGGGCTTGGCGCCCAACGTGAAGTTTGCGGTGCCGTAAGCGGCATGTGTATGGCACTAGGTTTAAAGCGCGGTTATAATACCGCCAAAGATTATGCCGCCAAACAAAAACATTATTTGGCAGTACAAGAAATTTGTGCCGAGTTTAAAAAGCAAAACGGCAGCATTATTTGCCGCGAACTTTTAGGGCTTGATAAAAATAATTTACCGCTTAAATCCGAGCAACGCACCGGTGAATATTACAAAAAACGCCCTTGCGCGGAACTTGTTGCCATGGCCGCGGAAATCTTAGAAAATTATTTAAATAAAAACAATTAACTTAAAACTTTAAAACGTTTTTCAAGCGGCTCAAAAGTTTTGTCTTGCGGTGCGCTTAAAATTTCGCCAAAAGGCATCTGTGCAATCAAACGCCAGGTGGCAGGAATTTTAAAAGTTTCACGTACTTCCGCGTCAATTATTGGGTTATAATGTTGCAAACTTGCGCCGATATTTTGCCCGGCCAGTGCGCACCAAATTGAAAATTGCAGCATCCCGTTTGCCTGTGCCGCCCAAATAGGAAAATTGACGGCATAAGCAGGATATTGTTTTTGTAAATTTTCTGTGGCAAGAGTATCTTCAAAGTACAAAATTGTTCCGCTTGCGGCGGCAAAAGCTGCAATTTTTTCTTTAACGGGTGCAAAGTTTTCAGGCGGAACTTTTTTTTGCAAAGTGGTTAAAACTATATTCCAAAGTTTTTTGTGATTTTTATTTTCAAGCAAAATTACGCGCGAGCTTTGGCTGTTAAAAGGCGTCGGCGCATTAAGTATGCAATGTTCCAAAATTTGCGGTACAAGTTTTTGTTTTTCCGAAGGAAGAGCCCCCAAATGATAGCAACAATATAACTATTTTTAGTTATATAAACAATAATAAAACTTTTACTATAAAAAGTCAATATAAATTTGACAAATATTTATAAAATTCCTACAATATAGCATATAGTGTGCTGAAAATTAAAAGCACAAAGGAACAAAGTATGGCCTATTCGGGCGGCGTAAAATTACAAGATGAAATTTCAAACAAAATCATAAACACCGTTACAAAAATGGTTTATGAGGGCGGTGCTGCAAATATCAATGTACAGATGGTTTTGAAAAAGCTCAAAATCACAAACCGCGTTTTTTATAACCGCTTTAAAAATATTGATGAAGTTTTACTTTGCGTTTCCCAAAACCTTGTGCATAAAATGCGCCAATGCATGTTGCGCCCTTATAATGAAAAAGAAAATTACCACAAATATTTGGTTAGTCTAGCAACTGATGTTTTAGTAAAAACTTATGAGATAAAAAAAGATTTCAGCGACTATATGTTTAATAATGATATAGTCAATGAAAGCAATAAACTTTGGTGGATTGACCATATGATTCCGGCCCTTGAATACGGTGTAAAAAAGGGTTTTTTAAAGCCGATGGACGAGCGTGCTATGGCTTATGCTATTTGGTGTTTTTGCCGTGGTTTTAATGTAGATGCCATTAAAAGCCGCTTGGAACTAAAGCAAGCGCTTAAAACTTTTAAAATGGCTTTCACTTTTTTAATTGACGGTATGACTTTAAATAAGGATAAAAGAAAATGATTATTTCCTATAAACGCAAAGCACATTATCATGAAACGGACAAAATGGCCGTCGTGCATCACTCAAATTATTTTAGGTGGATGGAAGAAGCACGCGTGTATTTTTTAGAAAAAATAAATTTACCTTTTACCGCTTTGGAAGCCGCAAATATTTTTAGCCCCGTCGTAAGTTTTACCTGTAATTATCATTTCCCCGTTTGGTTTGATGACGAATTTGAAGTCCGCGTCAAAGCGGTAAAATATACCGGTGTGCGCGTTAATTTTGAATATGAAATTTTTAATTTAACCAAAAATAAACTTTCCGCAACTGCTAGTAGCGAGCATTGTTTTACTTCTAAGGAAGGCAGGCCTTTGTCAGTTAAGCGTGTTAACCCCGATATGCATACACTCCTTGAAAACTGCTTAAAATAAATTAAAATTTGTTTTCTTCATTGCCGCCACCCGTATGCTTTGTCGTACGGGCGGGAGGTGCCGAACGTTAGTGAGGCGGAGGGGGGATAAATGAAAGTAAAAATCAAAATTTTTTCAAAAATACTTGCCGGATGTCGAACTCGGTTTGCTTTATTGTATAAATTTTTCCTATCTATATTTATTTTTACGA
>CADAFA010000110.1 GCA_902787065.1 uncultured Elusimicrobium sp. | reverse complement strand
TTAACAAACAAAATCAAAGATTTGTACGAAAAACTTGAAAATTATAAAAGTGATATGGCCCGTTTTGACAGTTATTTTGTTCCTTTTAAAGAAGCCCAAAAGCTTTTAAAACAATTTCAAAATAAAAAGCTTACGGAAAGGCAACTTATGTCCCAAACCCATGCAGAAAGCACCGAGCAACTTCAAAGAAGTGTTGAAAACATTTCAGGTATTCAAAGACGTTATGAACGTTTAATGCAAATTATCCCGATGACGGAGAAGGACTTTGCAATTTTAAACGAGCGTATTGAAAACTTTGAGAATGCAATTTTACAGGATAAAGTTAAACTAATCCGCGCCAATTTGCGTCTGGTGGTTAGTATTGCTAAAAAACATGTTAATTCAAGCTTGGAACTTTCGGATTTAATTCAGGAAGGTGGCTTGGGTTTAATGAAAGCTGTTGAAAAGTTTGAATATAAACGCGGTTTTAAATTCTCTACTTATGCAACTTGGTGGATACGCCAAAGCATTAACCGCGCTATTGCGGACCAGGCAAATACTATCCGCATACCTGTTCACATGAAGGAACTTGTTTCCAAATTAACAAAAGCAGGCAATAAAATCCGCCAAGAACAAGGGCGTGAGCCTGATGTGCAGGACTATACAAAGGCTATGCATGTTTCTGCGGAGAAAGTTAAAAGTATCTTGAAAATTATGCAGGATCCTGTATCTCTTTCTACCCCGATTGGCGATGATGAGGATACAAACCTTGAAGATTTTATTGAAGATAAAACAGGTCCAAACCCTGCCGCTTCTACCGCGGAATTTTTACGCAAACAGGAAGTTGCAGATGTTCTTGCTAAACTTACTGAACGTGAAGCAAAAATTATTAGATTACGTTTCGGTATTGATTCCGGTTACCCGCGTACTTTGGAAGAAGTGGGTAAGATGTTTAATGTTACCCGTGAACGCGTCAGGCAAATTGAAGCCAAGGCTATCAGGCGCTTACGCCACCCAAGCCGCGCAAGGCAGTTAAAAGATTACGACGACCGCGGAAGTAATTAAAACAAGGAAGTTTGTTGCTTGAGTTTTGTGCCGGCTGATTCTTTTTGGTAAATTTTAGTTTTTTCGCTCCTAAAGTACCGAGATGTCGCTTCGCTCCACGTTCTTCTTGGTACTCGTCGTCACGATAAAAACTAAAATTTCCTCAAAAATACTTGCCGGTTACAGTATACAGTTTGGTTTTATTTAATTAAAATGCTATACTAAGTCTAGAGGTTTATTTTAAATGTAGGGCTAAAACCCCTAAAAAAATTTAAATCTGTTTTTTAGATCGTTTTATACGAGACCAATTCACTCTAAAAGCAGGCCGCTGGGCATAAAGTTAACGAAAGTCATGAGTCGTTAATTTTCTGCCAAGCGTTTATCGATTTCATATCTGATAAACCGCGGCTGTTATATTGAGTTAGTGAATTGGGCTTAATATACCAGCCGTTTTTATTTGGCTAAATTTTGATAATAGTGAGGAATTATGATAAACAATATAAAAGAGAGAATAAAAGAGTATAGTGAAATGATAGAAAAATACCCTGATATAAAAGAATTTCATATTGAAAGGGCAAAATTGTATTGTGAAACAGGGTTTAATAAAGAGGCGGAAAAATTTTATACTAAAGCCATAAACAAAGATAAAAATAATATTAACAGTTATATAAATAGATTATACTTTTACATACGAATAAGGGAAATGGAAAAAGCAATTTCAGATTGCAAAGCAATATTAAAACTGTCCCCGAAAGAGGAAACAATTTTAAATCTCAAAAGAATCTTAACCGGGAAATAAATTAACAAAGCCAAACCGAGCGCAACACCCGGCAAGTATTTTTTGAGGAAATTTTAGTTTTTTCTTTGACGACGAGTACCAAAAAGAACGGGAGCGAAGCGACTCTCGGTACTCTAGGAGATGAAAAACTAAAATTTACCAAAAAGAATTTGACGGCAAAAAACAAAAAACTGTCA
This sequence comes from uncultured Elusimicrobium sp., assembly GCA_902787065.1. Lineage (GTDB taxonomy): Bacteria > Elusimicrobiota > Elusimicrobia > Elusimicrobiales > Elusimicrobiaceae > Proelusimicrobium. Next base: position 6 of record CADAFA010000110.1, on the reverse strand, counting down.
ATTTCA
>CADAFA010000109.1 GCA_902787065.1 uncultured Elusimicrobium sp. | reverse complement strand
AACTATTGATAATGATTTATCTGCTACCGACTATACTTTTGGTTTTGACAGTGCTTTAACTATCGCAACAGATGCAGTAGACCGTTTGCACTCAACTGCAGAATCACATCACCGTGTAATGATTATTGAAACTATGGGCCGTTATGCCGGCTGGATTGCTTTGCGTTCTTGCATAGCAGGCGGCGGCGATATTTGTTTGATACCCGAAATTCCTTATAATGACGATTTAATTGTTGATGCAATTTTAAGAAGGCAAAGGCAAGGCAAAACTTTCAGCATCATTGTTGCCGCGGAAGGTGCAAAAAACGAGAAAGGCGAAATGGCTGTTCAAAAAACCGTTGCGGGTTCAACTGATCCTATCCGCCTTGGTGGCATAGCACAAAAAATTGCAAATATGCTTGAAAGCAAAATAAAAACTGAATGCCGCGTGGTCGTCCTCGGTCATTTGCAACGCGGCGGAACACCAACTGCTTTTGACAGATGGCTTTCCACACGTTTCGGAAGTGCAGCGGTTGACCTACTTTTAAAAGGCAAAACAGGTTATATGGTTGCTTTAAGAGGAACGGAAATTGTTTCTGTTCCAATTGCCGAAGCGGTTGCACATTTAAAACGCGTTGACCCAAAAGGGCAGGAAGTTCGCGCGGCAGTAAGCGTCGGCACAAGTTTCGGTGCAAATTTAAATTTTGATAATTAATTTTGAGGATTAATATGATAAATAAACAAGAATTAATGTTTGGTATTCACCCAATTCGCGAAGCCTTAAAAAGCAAAAAACGCCATATCTTTGAATTGTACATCGTCAAAGATAAAGCAAAAAGCCGCATTGTTGATGAAGTTATTAAAATGGCAAAAGCGGCAAATGTCGTTATAAAAAGTGTTGAGGCTAAAGTTTTGGACAGTATGGTAAACGGGCAAAACCACCAAGGTTTAATCGCGCGTGCCGAGCCTTTAAAAACTTTGCGTTTGAGTGATGCTATTTATCAGGCACAAGGCAAAAAAGAACTTTGGCTTGCATTAGATGAAGTTACCGATCCTCAAAATTTGGGTGCAATGCTCAGAAGTGCGGCATGCCTTGGGTTTTCCACAGTGTTGTTGCCAAAACACAGAACTGTCGGCATAACACCGGCAGTGCATAAAGTTGCTTGCGGCGCTTTGGAAACTTTAAATATCGTGGAAGTTTCAAATTTAAATACCGCAATTTTAGATTTAAAAGACGAAGGCTTTTGGGTTTACGGCGCGGATATGGCCGGTAAAGATATTAAGAAATTTTCCTATGCTTACCCTGCTTTACTTGTTATCGGTTCAGAAGGCACAGGGTTGCGCGAAAAAACAAAAGAACATTGTGATGATATTATTGCCATAAAGCAAAAAGGCGGTGTCAGCAGTTTAAATGCCTCTGCATCAGCGGCAATTATAATGTACGATATAAGTTCAAAGTTAGAGGGTTAATTTATGAAAGTAGTCGTCGGCATAAGCGGCGGGGTTGATTCCGCGTTATCTGCATATTTACTTAAAGAACAAGGGCATGAAGTTATCGGTGCCATGATGCTTACTTGGGATAAATCTATGCCAATCCCCCCCGTAACAGGCGGCTGCCTTGCCCCCGAAGAAGAAGATTTGGAAGCCGCACAGTCCGTCGCAAAATCCGTCGGCATACCATTGGTAACAGTTAATTTAGCAAAAGAATTCAGCGAAATTGTTTTGAAAAATTTTAAGCAAGAATATGCAAGCGGCAGAACGCCAAACCCTTGTTTGATTTGCAATCAAAATTTAAAATTCGGCTTGCTTATGCAAGGCGTAAAAAAACAAGGTGTTGATTTTGATAAATTTGCAACCGGCCATTATTGCCGCATTAATTACGAAGAGAATTTAAAACGCTTTCAACTTAAAACCGCAAGCGATATTAAAAAAGACCAAAGTTATTTTTTGTACCGCTTAAACCAAGAGCAACTTTCAAAAATAATTTTCCCGTTAAGTGAACTTACAAAAACAGAAGTCCG
>CADAFA010000108.1 GCA_902787065.1 uncultured Elusimicrobium sp. | reverse complement strand
AAGAAATTGCGAAATTACCGACGATATCAATGTGGATAGAACAGAAATACGCATCGGTGCAACAGTTACTTTGGAAGACGAAAAAGGCAAAAAAATAACTTATACCCTGGTCGGTTCTATGGAAAGCAATCCGGAACAAGGTTTACTTTCAGTAAAAGCGCCGATGGCTATGGCTATGCTCGGTAAAAAAGCAGGGGAAAGTTTTGACCTTGTTTTACCCCGTGCAAAACGCAAATTTAAAGTAGTAAAACTTGAGTATAAATAGGAGGAGGACGTATGGAAATTGCTAACTTAGCAAATAGGACAGTTGAGCCGTTCGTTGTGTTGTTTAATAAGTCGGTTGATCTCTTACCGGGCATACTTGTTGCTTTGGTAATGTTGTTTTTGGGGTTGCTTTTATCTAGGTGGACAAGCACTTTGACAAAAGCCCTTTTAACAAAAGTCAAACTTGACCAGTGGACTGAAAAATTCGGTGTCAACGAACTTTTGTCCCGCATTGGTTTTGGCAAATCGCCAACTTATGTGTTAGCCTTTGTGCTTTCTTGGGCGGTAATGATTATCTTCATTATGCTTGCGGCAGATTCTTTACACCTTGCCGTCATCAGTGTAATTTTGGAGAAATTTTTATTATTTATCCCCAAACTTATTGCTTGTATCATTATTTTATTTGCCGGTGCTTTGTTTGGAAGGTTCGCCGAACGCCTTGTTTTGAATTCTGCTCGTGCAAATAAGATTCGCGGCGGTGTATTTATTGCAAAAATCGTAAATATTGTAGTTTTGGTTTTTGCCGTATTACTTGCTTTGCAACAAATCAATATTAACTTTGTTTTAATTAACCATGTAATTGTTATTGTTCTTGCTTCACTTGGTCTTGGTTTCGGTTTGGCTTTAGGGCTTGGTGCAAAAGGTGTAGTTGGGGATTTTAGTTAGCATAGATATATTATTTTAAAGTGTATCTATAGTAAGTACCCGCTCCATTAGGGATTAATATATTCGTTCCCGTTTTATTTTTTCCGATAGAATTACATAAACGGTTTGCTCTTGTGTTTGCCTGTCTAGCTAAACATCTTCCTTTTTTATTTACAGTTAATCCGTCTTTAGTATATAATATTTCCATATATACAATAGATAAATCTGTATCCATTTTACCGCAAGATATTGAAGCAGGCCAATAAGCGTTTTCAGAATTAATTTTATTTTCTCTTATACAACACCACATATTATTATTGGCGACGCATTGTCCTGTATCTCCATTAAGAACGACATTGAAAGATTCAGGTAATGTGAAAGAAAGATCTCCAAAATTTTGTGTTCCTTTACCATTGATTATAAAATATTCGTCATAAGCATCTCGCAGTGATGCAACCATTGATTGATATCTTGCAAAATCAGCTTTATCAACTGCAAGGTGATATTGAGGTAATGCAATTGCCGCAAGTATGCCGATAATTAAAACAACGACTAATAATTCTAGCAAAGTAAAACCCTTGCTTGAGGAAAAGATACTGTTTAAAGTATCTTTGATTTTATTTACTAACTTTTTCATACTTTCTCCTTTATTGTTTTTTAACAAAATTGCTTCCTTCTACTCCCCGCCCCTTTGCTTGCAAAGGCGGAGGGGCTGGGGGTGGGGTTGTAAAATAAAGTAAACCTTGTTTGATAACCCCACACCTAACCTCTCCGCCTTAGGAAGGGGAGAGGAATTATAGGAAATACTTTTAAATTCAGCCAATAAAAAACAGTGTTGCTAAAATTGGCACAGTATTTTGCATTTAGAGAAGGCACTCCGTAGCGAGGTATACCAAGAGTGGGCGAAGCCCCGTGTATCCGAGCGAAGGAGTAACGCACTATAAATGCAAAAGACGAAGCCAATAAAAAACGGCCGAATTTTGCGGACTAGGATCACACAAAAAACAGCCGTTGCCTTGTGTAAAACACAAGGCAAGCGTTACATAAAAAATTTATGTAGCACCTTAAACGACTGTTTTTGGCTCCTAGTCTCTTTTACCGATAAGTTTCAGTAAAAGTGAAGTCCCATGTGGGGCTACCAAAAACAGAAAATTATTTTAGGGGTTTTAACCCTACATTAAATAACTCCTTAAATTAATAAACTAATATCTGCAGATTTTACCGAGTGCGTTAAACAACCCATTGAAATTACATCTACACCGGTTTTGGCATAAGTTTCCAAATTGTTAGGGTTAATGCCACCGGATGCTTCCAAAACTGCACGCCCTTCGACAAAAGCTACAATTTTTTCAATTTCTTTTGGTGTCATATTATCAAGCATAATAATATCTGCTTTTGCTTTTAAAGCCTCTTTTACTTCGGTAAAATTTTTTGTTTCAACTTCAATTTTATTTGTGTGGCCTATATTTTGCCTTATTTTTTGTACCGCTTTTGTTATTGAGCCTGCTGCGGCAATATGGTTATCTTTAATTAAAACTGCGTCGGACAAACTCATGCGATGGTTTTTTGCACCGCCTGTTTTTACGGCATATTTATCAAATTTTCTGAGTGCCGGCAAAGTCTTGCGTGTATCAACAAGCATAACACCGTATTTCTTGCAAATGTTATTTAATTCTGCCGCCTGTGTGGCAATTCCGGACATCCTTTGCATAAAATTTAAAGCAGTCCTTTCCGCCTTCAAAATGCTTAAAGTTGAGCCGGAAACCGTTGCAATAACTGTACCCTTTTTTATTTTATCACCGTCGTTAAATTTGGTTTTGAAAATCAAATTACGGTCCACATATTCAAAAATTTCTTTCGCTAAATTTACGCCGCACAAAATTAAATTTTGTTTTGCAACTAAACGTGCGGTAGATTTATCTTTAACAGTAAAAATATTCTCGGAAGTTATATCGCCTAGGGCGGTATCTTCTTCTAAAGCAAGGGCTATAATTTTATCTATCATTTTCCGTCTCCTTAAACATATTATCTATGGCTTGTTTGGCTTTTTGTGCTAAATT
>CADAFA010000107.1 GCA_902787065.1 uncultured Elusimicrobium sp. | reverse complement strand
ATAGGGTTTAAGGTTCTTAAAATCTCCTACCCCCTCTTGCCTTTGTTTTAAAGAAAGTTTATAAAGTTTAAAAGTAATTTGTTTTAAATTATTTGCTTTAAATTTAATTGGTAAAGCAGTGTTTGGTTTATAGTTTTGAGGAATACCCTCAGTAACATAAACACTCGGCCTTTCAAGATTTGTTTTTAAAGGAAGACAAGCATTATTTTCTATTTTAAATATTGCACAATACTCGGCAATTTCATGGGCTTTATCAAATCGCTCGGCTTGCTGATAAAAATTTGCACTTTGCAAATAAGCTTCATATTTGCCACGCACGGTTTTGGCTTCAAAAAAATACTTTTTAAATTGATCATTATAATCTTTACCTTTACCGGCAATAGCGGCAAAAAATTGGGCTAAGTTTGCTGAATTTGCTTTATCAAAATTACCGGATTTTGCAATATTTTGTTTTGTGATTTCCGTTAAAATATACTGTATATGCCAATATTCGCGTACCCCATCGCGGTTTTCGCCGCCGAGTTTATAAGATTCTTCGTAAATTTTAGTATTTTTTTCAATTTGCCTGTTTATAAAAGTATCTACCAAAGCATCATATAAACTTACCGGCTGAATTTGAAAATAACCCCAACCTAAATATTTTTCGTTTTCTTGATAGGGCATATTTATAAGTGTGGAACGCAAATTCCAAAGCCCCTTATAAGATTGTTTTATGGCATCTTGTTTTTGTTTAGACGTAAATTTTGTAGGGTCAGTTTCGCTTTCGATAAGATTATTGGCACGGTAAGGGGTGCTATCCAGTGCCTTAATTTTAGTGAGGTAATAAAGCACTCTTTCTTCTTTATTAGAGGGAACTTCTGCGGAATATATCAATTTAAGGGCAGCGTCATATTTTGCCTGATCTATTAGCACTAAAGTTTGTTCAATATCATTCTGTTGAATTTGTTTTTGTTGATTTTCCTCGGCAAAGGCCGGTAAAACCAAAAGGGCAGAAATTAAAAAGTAAAATAAAAATTTTTTCATAATATCTCCGTATATGATGGAATATATATTTTTATTTTACTATTTTTGAAGTTCCTTTTAAAAATCCCCCGGTTTTACCGGGGGTAAATATTTATATTCCTTTTGGGAATCTATTTATATAAAAATGCAATTTTTATATATATTATTTTTGCATTTATACCGTAGGGGCATTAGCACAAGATGTCTCATGGTTCGGACATTCGCAACGCGGAGAACCGCTTGGGCAATACTTTCCGCGGCAACAACCGGAGTTCGCACCACTACCTTTATAATTGGTTGTGTATCCGCTTAGATCTTCTCCACAAGTATTTTCTGTATTCGCCCAACATTCTCCGCCTTCATGAACAGTTATGTGGGTACAACCATTATTAGCATTGCCTTTACATGTACCACCGGAATAAATATGGGAGTTCCAGCAACCGGTGCCGGCATTTCCTTCACAGGTGCCTCCTTCATGTACTCTAGGACCATGGCAGGGGGCTCCTCCACCACTTCCATCCCCTTCTGCCCGGCAAATTCCGCCGGAATGGATGTCGGATGTTTCACAGGCCTGTGTATTTAGTGCCAAACAAACACCCCCAGAATATATATTTAAACTCTGGCAAGACATTGAGCCGTTTCCAATACAAGTTCCACCTGATGTGATAGTTGAATACCTACAACCTAAAGTTCCATTCCCTTCACAAATACCACCGTCATTAATGAGTGAGCCCTGACAGTCTGCAAAACCATTTCCTCTGCATTCTGTTCCTTCATCATAAACACCGTTTTCCCCTAGGCAATATTCGCCGTTCCATCTGTTTTCTCCATATAAGCCTTTACATCTTGCTTCATTCGTCGCATAACAAGTAGATTTACTTTCTGCCCAAGCCATTCTTGTTTTTTCACAGGCAGCTTTAGGAAAGCTCGCCCCTAATCCGTCACATATATAATGAGTGCTGGGGGTGCACATTATTTGTGATGTATCATAATCTCTATATAAAGAATACTCACCATTAGCTCTTTGTGCAAATACACCTGTTTCAAGTAATTCATAATTATAG
>CADAFA010000106.1 GCA_902787065.1 uncultured Elusimicrobium sp. | reverse complement strand
TTTTACTTTTCAATTTTTTTTATATATAAAACATTATTCCGAGTGGGTAAAAAAAGTTCATCCACCACAAGGGTTTTAATTCTGGTTTTTTGTTACCTTTATAGAAGAAATGGGCTTTCCAATATACACAAATTGCCCTAAATTTATCTTTATAAGAATAATGGGAATTTTTTATTATAAATAAACTTGTACACATACTTCCTTGTGGAAATTTAACACTACGCCCTCTGACTTTTGATAATCCATCCGGTAAATATTCGCAAAAATAAAGATTTTCATTAAAAAAGCGCAAAAGATATTTTTTAGAAATTTCGTCCCAAACGACCCTTTCTTCCAAGAAATTTTCACCTTCAAATTCGGGGAAGGGGTACAGCCTTAAAATTTCTGTTTTCAAAACCTCTGCCATATCACCTTTAATTTTATATCTTGTTCTTATTTCGGTCATGGATGTATCTATACTTTTAAAATTTAATTTTCCGCCAATTCTTTCCCCGTTAAAATGTGCGCGCATGGCGCTAATACCGGCAAAACGGCTATCACCTTTTATTTCTGAGTACATTTCCGCTATTCTTTTGGTGGTATTTGGGGCTATATAATCATCACTGTCCACAATAAAAAACTATAAATAAGTTATTTTAAATTTATTATTTTCTTTTTGCCAAGCGGTAAATAAATCTTTGGTGTTATCTGTGCTGCCGTCGTCAATTACAAGCCACTCAAAATTATTTATTTCCTGTTTTTGTAAACTTTTATATAAGACAGGCAGGCAAAAACCCCTGTTATAAGTAGGGGTAAAAATAGTTATCAAAAAATTTTTTGATATGCCAACTTGCTCCATATTTAATATAATATCATATATGGAACAGACTTTTGAACCGGTTATCGGGCTTGAAATACATTTGCAGTTAAATACCGCCAGCAAGATGTTTTGCAGTTGCAAAAATGCTGCCGGCAGCGCCCCAAATACAAATATTTGCCCTCTTTGCACTGGGCAACTTGGGGTTTTGCCCACTTTGAATAAAGAGGCAGTTAAACTCGCCATAAAAGCAGGGCTTGCCTTAAAAGCAAATATTAATGAAATTTCCGTTTTTGCGCGCAAGAATTATTTTTACCCTGATTTACCAAAAGGTTATCAAATTTCCCAAGATTTACACCCCATAATTTCCCATGGTTATATTGAAGTTGAAGATAAAGCCGGAAACACCAAAAAAATCGGCATAACACGCGCCCATCTTGAAGAAGATGCTGGTAAAAGTATGCACGGTGGGGACTGTTCCTTAATTGACTTTAACCGCTCCGGTGTGCCTTTACTTGAAATTGTTTCCGAGCCTGATATGCGTTCCCCACAAGAAGCGTATAACTATTTAACCAATCTCAAAAAAATGATGGCTTGGCTTGATATTTCAAATTGCGATATGGAGAAAGGCGAATTGCGCGTTGACGTAAATTTATCACTCCGCCCCGTAGGTACGGAAAAATTTGGCACACGCATTGAAATCAAAAATTTAAATTCTTTTAAAGCCGTCAAAGATGCGCTTACTTATGAAATTGAACGACAAAGCAAACTCTTGAATGAGGGTGGCAAAGTCCTCCAACAAACAATGCTTTGGGATGATGCCAAAGGCCAAACGCTTGTAATGCGCTCAAAAGAAACCGCACAAGAATATAGATATTTCCCTGAACCAGATTTGCCGCCTTTACAGGTAACGCAAGCGGAAATTGAGGAAGTCAAAAGCACAATGCCGCTACTGCCTAACGAGCAGAAAAAGGTTTATATGGATACACTCGGCTTAAATGCTTATGATGCCGGCCTTGTAACGCAGGAGCGCGCAACAAAAGATTATTTTGAAACCGTCCTTAAAGAAGGCGTACAAGCAAAAGCGGCCGTAAATTGGATATTTTCAGATTTAGCAGGTAAATTAAAAGCCGCAAATTTGGAAATTTTACAAAGCCCTGTGCCTGCTAAAGATTTGGCTTTTCTAATCAAGCAAATTGAAGGTGGTAAAATATCTTCTAAAATTGCAAAAGAAGTTTTTGCCAAAGCCTTTGGCACTAAAGAAAGCATTAAAAAGTTACTTGAAAGTTCCGGCGCTGCCCAAGTTAATGATGAAGCGCAACTTGAAGAATGGGCCAAGGCCGCAATTGCCGCAAACCCGAAAGCCGCAGCAGAGGTTAAAGCAGGAAATGCAAAAGCCATTGGGGCTTTGGTTGGGCCGGTTATGAAGGCGTCGAAGGGCAAGGCGAATCCGGCGTTACTGAACAAGATACTCAACCGCTTAATTAAGGGGTAGATTTTACGTGTCGTTTTTCCGCATTATGCTCACAAACGCGCGGAACGTGCTTGCATATTTAAGCCCTTTTTAATTTTTCTTTGGCTTGAGTACCGCAAATTCGCTTCGCTCATTTTACTTCTTGGTACACTGCGCCAAAGAGAAAATTAAAAATCATCTTAAATCTGCATCGCAGCGCGATACTGTACTCGCGCGCTACGGTTCACGCTTTTGGTGTGTCGTAGCAAAAATCAAAATTTCCTCAAAAATACTTGACAGGTATAGCGCATGGTTTGAACTTATTAAATAAAAATCAAAAATCATCTTAAATCTGCTGCGCAGCGCGAAAACATTTCCATTCGCTTCAGTTTTAAAAACTAATATCAAAGCAAAAATTAATAAAAAATTATTTTACCATACATTTTTTTACGACGGTAAAAAA
>CADAFA010000105.1 GCA_902787065.1 uncultured Elusimicrobium sp. | reverse complement strand
CAAGGCCTATACCGCGCGCACCGCCTGTTATTAGAACTGTTTGCCCGGTAAATGCTGCCATTATTTACCCTCCGCTTCGTCAAAAACCGCTTTATGGGCGGCGATGGCTTCTTCCATCGCTTTTAAGGCTTTACTTTCCACGGTTTTTATACCGGCTTTTATAGCACAATATATTGCCTTTTCATTTGACTTGCCATGACTGATAATAACATTACCGTTTACGCCAAGCAAAGGGGCACCGCCAAAAGTATCAGGGTCCGTAACTTCTTTAACTTTCATCAAAGCAGCTTTTGCCATAAGCATGCCGACCTTTGCTAAAAGTTTACCCTTCAAATTTGACTTTATCATTTTAAAGAGTGATTTAGCAAGACCTTCAGATGTTTTTAAAACGATATTACCCACAAAACCGTCACAAACTACAATATCAATCATACCGGTATGTATATCTCGCCCTTCAATATTACCGTAATAGTTTAAACCTAATTTGCGAATATGTTTTGTGGTATCTTTAATAAGCAAATTGCCTTTGCCTTCTTCTTCGCCGATAGACAAAAGCCCAACGGTTGCATTTGGTTTGCCGTATATGTGTTTATAATATACACTTCCGAGTACGGCAAATTGTAATAAGTTTACTGCATCACAATCGGCATTGGCACCGGCATCAACTATTAAGGCAAAACCGGTTTGTGTCGGCATCGGGCTTGCAATAGCAGGCCTGCTGACACCTTTAATACGTCCAAGGCCGAACAATGCCGCAACCATTGTTGCACCGGAATTTCCGGCTGAAATCATTACATCAGCCTTACCCTCTTTTACAAGTTTGGCACAAACTACAATGCTTGCGTTCTTCTTGCGACGATACTCCAAAGCCGGGGAGGCTTCCATATCAATCATTTCCGGAGCATGCAAAACAGTAATTTTGGCCGGATCGTATTTGTGTTGTTTTAATTCTTCTTGAATTTTAACTTCATCACCGACCAAAATAACTTCACAACCAAAATCTTGGGAGGCCTTAATGGCTCCCAAAATATTTGGCTTAACACCGTAGTCGCCCCCAAGGGCGTCAAGGGCTATTTTCATAAGAATTTATTTAGCTTCCGGCGCTTTCTTTTCTTTTTTGACTTTGACTTCTGCTACCAATTTACCGCCGTAAAAACCGCATGCTTTGCACACATTGTGCGGCAAAACAGGGGCCCCGCAATTGCTGCAGGTAACTGTTTGCACAGCAGTTAATTTGGAATTAGCTGACCTTCTAAGGTCGCGTCTTGATCTAGTATGCTTTCTCTTTGGATTAGGCATTTTATTTCCTCACTTTACTTCTTTTTAAATTTATCTTTTAAACAGGCAAAAGGGGAAAACTTTTCTTCCCTACATTTACATTGCCCTTCGTTTAAGTTTGTTCCGCAAATCGGGCATAAACCTTTACAATCTTTAGAGCACAAATCCTGTATCCCCACAACAAGGGGGAGTATTTGCCTAGTTATATACATTATATCAATTATTTTATCTCTCTTGCTAGTTAATGTATTAATTTCTTCTTTAAAATTCTTTTCAAAACGCTTAAGGCAACGGGAACAAGGCACTTCCAAAATACCTGCAACTTCCCCCTTAATTAAGATATCTTTTGAGAGTACGGACATCTTTAATTTAAGTGTGATTTTCTTTAACTTTTTATCTTCCGGAAAGATATCTGCAAAGGCCTTGACATCAGCCAAAAAAGAACCCTCAAAGCCTTTTAAGGCAATGATATCTTCCATTTTGAATTTTAGGTTTTTAGGTATTTCAAAGTCCTTATAGTCCATGTATATATTTTACCAAATATATAAGAGGAAGTTTTGTTTTACGTGTTTATGTTCCGCATTATATACACAAACGCATGAAACGCGCTTGTATATTTAAGTAATTTTCAATTTTTCCTTTCCTAGAATACCGAAAATCGCTACGTTCCTATACTTCTGGGTATTCGTCGTCAAAGTAAAAATTGAAAATTCCATTAAATCTACTGCGCGATGCGTGCGCATGCCCGTACGCTACGGCTCTGCATTCTTACGTTCTTGTAAAATTTACTCAAAAAATACTTGCCGGGTGTTGTACACGATTTGGCTTTATAATAAAGATACATGTTAAATATTTCTATCATG
>CADAFA010000104.1 GCA_902787065.1 uncultured Elusimicrobium sp. | reverse complement strand
GAATACGCACAAAAACATGTAATGATAATTTTGCTAAATTACATTAGCTTTTCCATTATCTATTAAGATGGGGAAGAAAACTATAAAAGGGTTAATTCCTTCTTTCTTCCACCGGAATATCACTGTCAATTTTAAGGCCCAAATATTTCTCATAAGTAGTGTAATATCCTATTGGGTCATAATGCAAAGTAGCAAGATTGTTCGGGAAATTATGTAAATTATGTATCATTTCCAAGTAAATACGTTTTTGGCCTGTTTTATAGGCGTGCTCAATTTGTTTTTGGCGGTTTCGGTAAGTATCATAAAGATATTTATAAGAAGTATAAAATATGGGCATAATCATTAATATCCATAAAGTAAACAAAAAGGCCAAAGCTTTTACTAAATCAAATTCACACAAGGGTATAAAATCTTTTACCATAAACATAAAAGAACACACAAACATAACACTAGCTGAGTAAAATGCCCTTTCCGGTACTAAAGGGGCCATACATAAAACCATAGCTAAAATAAAAGCGCAAATGTAACATAAAGAAGATAAAACTAGATTTTCATTTTTAAAAAAATCTTTCCGCAAATTTGACCATCTGTATAAAAGTAAAAAGGGAATAAATACAGGAATATATAAGAAGGCAGCAAATAAGTCATCCATATTCTTTATGTGCCAAAATAATTTTATATGTAAAGGAGCATTGATAAATTCCTGCAACTCAGGTATACTTAGACGCATATGTAGCCCCGGTGAAGTAAAATAAAATAACAATCCCGCAATTATACCGATAAAAATACTCCAAAAAGAATAGTTTAATTTGCGTTTTTTATAAACAAACCATGCGCCGAAAGTAAAGATTATGCATAAGGCCATTGGAGAAGTATTTTCATGCAACCAACCAACTGAAAAACCTAGTATAAAGTATAAGGGTAATGCCCAAAGAGGGGCGACTTTTAAAGTGTCTTTATAATACTTTCGTAAGTAAATTAAAAATATCATAAAAACTATAAAAGGCCAAACGGTAAACGTAGATATATAAAATAAAATATACTTAAAAGTGAAACAATTTGAATAAAAGGATTGGCTAAAATAAAAAAGGGTTTCCCCCCTACAAGTAGGTAAGTTCCCAAAAAAGGTCCAAAACGCAGGGTGTTATACTGATAGGTCAATTTTACCGCTTTCCAAGCTAAGGGAAAAGTTGTGACTTTATGCCCTAATATTTCATCTTTTCCTAAAGGATATAAATAAGAAAAAAATGCTATAAAAACAACATAAACAACAAAAAACAGCCCCCAAATAAGATAGGTTTTTTTACAATTTTTATCCATAATTTATTTTTTCTTCTCCGTAAAATCAGGGAATAAATGAGTTAAAATCTTGAAATCTTTTTTATTTCTTTTTGATTTTTTAACTACTTCATCTATTTCTTTCTTACTCATATTATTGGGTAATAAGTGCCTGATAGATTGTAAAATAAAATTCTTTTTTACTAAAGCTTTTTCAAGCTGTTCGGCGGTGTAGGAATCTAACGGATCACTAGTGTCATCTTCGATAAGATTTTTGTCAAAGGAAAATTCTTGCTTTGGATATATTGAACGCCTTCCCGTAACCAAAAAGCTAACTATACAGGATACTGCCGCATAAGGTGCTATAGAAGCACCAAAAAGTTCTATTGCCATAATACTTGCAGCAAGCGGTGTATTTGCCGCCCCGGCTAAGACACTAACTACCCCAAGCGCCGCAAATGTGGAAGTGCTTAAACCTATTAAATTAGCAAAGAAATATCCGGCATTGGCACCTATAAAAAATACAGGCGTTACAAGCCCCCCTACCCCCCCTCCTGCAAATACCGCCGCTTAAAATAGTATCTATTCTGTTCATTGTAAGGCCTAAATAATCAGGGGAAGTTAAAAGGCCAATTGCTATAACTACAGCGGAGGCAACCAAGCAGCGTATAAAAGTATTAGTTTTTGAACCTATGTACCTCATTATAATATTGCTTAATTTGATTACTTCAATAAAAATAAGTGCCACTACACCAAAAAATAAACCAGCTAAAACAACCTGAAACAAAGAACCGTCCAAAGAAATGGCTTTAAGGCTAAGTGGATGATAAATATAATTAACACCCAGTGCATGCGTTATTTGGAAAGAAGTAATACCGGCAATAAAAGCAGGAAACATGACCTCATAAAAAACAGTACCCACACTTAATACTTCAAGCCCAAATAAGGCCCCTGAAATAGGAACCCCAAATACCCCGGCAAAACCGGCACTTACACCGCAAATCATAAGTTTGCGGCGTTCTTGTTTATTAAAAGAAAACAATTTTGAGATAAAGCTTGATACCCCTGCCCCGACATCAGCACAAGGTGATTCTTTACCTGCACTTCCGCCGCAGGCAATTGTAATTATCGGCAAAAAAAATGCTTTTAAGGAAGAAATTAAAGAGACAGCTTTCCGTTCATTTATTGAAGCAATAGCCTGATTGGTAGAATAATCATTATCTTTAGGGGACATTTTTGCTAGTCTATTAACAAAATACAAGGCAAAAGGAAGAATTAAAAAATAATATTCAAACTGATTTGTTACCCCAATCGAAAACTCTAACAACTTTAGGAACATAGCATTACAAATGCCTACAATAATTCCAACTAACAAGGCAAGCAAAAACCACTTAAAAATATTAAAAAAAGCAATTTTACGTTGCAAAATTGTTATTCTTTTCATTTACCCCTCTGAATTATGATAAAGATTTTACAAACTCAGATATACCGCCCATCATCATATTGACGGAAACTAACACCATTAACAAACCTGTTAATCTTTCCAATGCAATAAGCCCCCTTTTACCCAGCAAATTGCTTAAAGGGAACGATAAAAGCAAAACTATACCATTTAAAAGAGAGGCAAGTAAAACGGCAGCAAACAAATAACCTATTTTTGAAGGAGCCCCGGCCGATAAAATCAAAAGCATACTCAAACTTGCGGGCCCGGCGATCAAAGGAATTGCCAAAGGAACGACAAAAGGTTCTTCATCTTTTTGGTTTACTTGTGTTTGTTCATCTTCTAAGGAATTAAAGACAAGTTTAATAGACATAATAAACAAGACAATTCCCCCTGAAACACCTAAAGAATATTTTGCAATACCAAGCCAAGCTAACATTTTGGCGCCGGCAAATAAAAAAACCATCATGATAAACAAAGCAATCATAAGTTCCCTTAACAAAACCTTTGTCCGGCGTTCTTGCGGAACTCTTTTTAAAGCGGTAATAAAAAGCGGAATATTACCAAAAGGGTCCATAACTAAAATTAAAGTAACGATATAACTAGAAATTAATTCCATATTAAATCCCCAATTTTTCAGAACAAATATCAGGGTCTGAACTGTTGCAGGAAAGTGTTGAGTCATCCCCTAAAGAAAAGGATAAAGTATACTCTCCGCTATTTCTTACCCCTATTACTGCATTATTATTAATTCTAAAAGTAAAATTACCATCATCATATGAAGTTCGGTCATAAGATAGTTTAGAACGATCTATGTCAGCATCCAATAAAGTTAAATTTGTAGGAACTGTTTCCCCATGTAAAGCCATATAACGCTCTACGGAATCAGCAATCATTCTTAAATTTGTAACCCCAAGAGCAGCCTTTTGGCGTTCTATATAATCTTTATAATACGGTATAGCGGCAGAAGCTAAAATTGTAATTACCAAGACAACTATCATAATTTCCATCAGCGTAAAACCTGTTTTTTTACTTAATATACTCATAAATACCTCTCAAGACAGTTTAGCATAATTAAAACTGTTTGGCAAATTTTAACGACAATAAATTAGGTCTTTTAATTGTCCATTAATTCTGTAGTTTTTGCCTGCTTAATGAAAGTATCTGCTTTAGATAATTTTTCTATTTTATAAGCAAGAGGTATAACTGCAAAAGTAAGCAAACTAACTATGCTTACATAGAGAAAGAAATGCCCGTATCCCCAAGCGACTTGCATTTTACCGCTGAGCATATTTGGCACCATC
>CADAFA010000103.1 GCA_902787065.1 uncultured Elusimicrobium sp. | reverse complement strand
ATTTTTTACAAGAGGGAAAATTTTACCGTTTTTATTATGTATAGAAATAGTTAAGTTTTTAATTTCCAGCATAAATTTATTTTGTTTTTTCTTTTACAAAATTATGTATTACTTCACAGGTTTTGTGTAAATCTTTTTCCTCCAGCCCTTGGAAAGTGCCGATCCAAAAAGTATTGTTCATTATAAAATCTGTGTTTGGTAATTTTTTGTAATCATCTTCATTTAGATCTTTTGAAATTTGTACTTTCCCCCCGCCGATACGTAAAGAAATTTCATCCTCTACAAAAGCAGGTTGCCTGAGCAAATTGCCGGCGAACAATTGGCGCGTCCCAATGCCATTATCTTCCAGGTATTCCACAAGTTCCTGTTTTGTAAAGGGGGCAGTAGGTTTAACCGAAATTAGAAAACCAAACCAAGAAGGTTCAATGCCCGGTGAAACAAAAGGTAAAATTAAATAATCTTTTAGATCTTTTAAATGTTCTAGCAAATAAGCAGCATTTTTTTTGCGACGTTCTAAAAATTTCGGTAATTTATTTAATTGGCTTAAACCTAGAGCGGCTTGCCAATCGGTAATTTTTAAATTAAAACCTAAGTGTGAGTAAGTGTATTTATGATCGTACCCAAAAGGTAAATTACCAAATTGCATGTTAAAGCGGTTTTTGCAAGTATTATCAACTCCGGGTTTACACCAACAATCACGCCCCCAATCGCGGAAAGATAAAATTATGCGGTAAAGTTTAGGGTCATTTGTTACAACCGCACCGCCTTCACCCATAGTCATGTGATGTGCAGGGTAAAAACTGTAGGTGCCGATATGCCCGATAGTGCCCGCTTTTTTGCCTTTCCAAGTTGCCCCTAGTGCATCGCAGGAATCTTCAATAAGCCATAAATTATATTTTTTACAAAGATATAAAATTTTGTCCATATCAAACATATGTCCAAGGGTGTGGGCAATAAAAATTGCTTTTGTTTTTGGGGAAATCGCTTCTTCTATTTTATTAGCATCAATATTATAAGTTTTTAATTCGCTGTCTATAAAAACAGGTACCAGACCTTGTTGGATAATTGGGTTTACGGTGGTAGGGAAACCTGCTGCAACTGTGATAACTTCATCACCTTTTTTAAGACGTTTTTCACCAAGTTTATGTGAAGTCAGAGCAGATAATGCAAGCAAGTTTGCTGAAGAACCGGAATTGGTTGACAATGCAAATTTTGCCCCAAGCCAAGCGGCAAACTGCTTTTCGAATTCTTCATTAAAACGCCCTGTAGTTAGCCACATGTCAAGGGTGGCATCTATCATGTTTGTCAAATCATCTTCGTCCAAAACCTTGCCGGAAACAGGAATATATTTACGCGGTTTTTTTATTTCAAACACTTCTTTATAATATTCTTTTGCGGCAGCTTTTACTTTGTTTCTTAAATCTTGTTCCATAGTATATTAGCCTCATATTCTTTGATTTGTGCTATGGAAAAGTCTTCCATATTTTTACCTTCATAAAAATTTTTATACCAGTCAACGGTTAATTTTATTGCTTTTTCTGCAGTTAAGCTGGGAATCCAATTTAAAACCTCGCGTGCTTTTGTTATATCAAGTGTCAAAAGGTTTGCTTCGTGTAAATTATCTTTTTTATGAACCTTAACTTCCCCTTCCCCGTAGGCATTAATAAATTGTTTTGTAACTTGTTCTACCGTCAAAATACTATTACTGTCCGGACCGAAATTGAAACCTTCCGCATATCTTTTGCCTTCGGTTAAAAGTAAATGGCCTAGAAGTAAATAACCTGAGAGAGGTTCCAAAACATGCTGCCAAGGACGTGTTGCATGCGGATTTCTAATTTCAATTATTTTGTTTGCTTCTATGGCACGTATACAATCAGGGACAAGCCTGTCCAAAGCCCAATCTCCCCCCCCGATAACATTTCCTGCGCGGGCTGTTGCCAAAGCATAACCTTCATTTTGTAAAAAAGAACGGCGGTAAGAAGAAGATAAAATTTCAACACATCCTTTTGAGGAGGAATACATATCATATCCTCCGAATGGATCTTCTTCCTTATATGGACGCGCAACTTCTTTGTTTTCGTAACATTTATCTGTAGTGATATTTACAAAAGCTTTTACGCTTTCGGTTTTTCTTGCTGCTTCCAAAACTTTTAAAGTTCCGATAACATTTGTTTCATAAGTTTTTACGGGTTCGCTATAAGACAAACGTACAAGAGGTTGGGCCGCAAGATGAAAAACAATTTCAGGTTTAAAATCTTTAAAAG
>CADAFA010000102.1 GCA_902787065.1 uncultured Elusimicrobium sp. | reverse complement strand
TATAGCCCTTTTTTAATAAAGTCATATTTCATGAAATAAATTCCAACTAATTGGATGAAGGTAAAATCTCCGTCACTTCCAAAACTTCACCGCGGGATTGTAACTCTCGCAAGGCAAGTTCAACTTTTAGCATGGCAACGCAGTCGTCTTCATTGTACATCAGAACTTTTTTAAGGGCTTCTTCATTGCCTTCATTAAGCCACTTCGTAAAATATACCATACTGTCCATCGCACCGCAGTCTTTTTGCCTCCAATTAAAACCCAAAGCAGGCGCGGCTGCTTTTAAAGATAAACTGGGAGAAGGTAAATAAAAAGCTTTTTCAACTTCAATTTTTAAATCAAGACAAACAGAAACAAGATATTCAAGTTCCGCCTTAATATTTGGGTATTTATTACAAAGTGCCTTCATTTTTTTAACTTCATATTCAGTCCAATGATAAAGCGCTACATCAGGGCCACAATCTGCAACATAATTTGCAAATTGTTTAAAAATTATTTCTTCTTCCTTTTCTTCCCTTGCAATAAACGGGACAAATTTATCTTCCTCTTTATCCCAAACCCCTATTAAATAAATAAAGGACGAATTATTTTCCTGAAATGTTTCGGTAGCCTCAAAATCAAAATATAAATTGCGCTTTTTTTCAGGCGGAGGGAATTTGCCTTTTGCCCTCAAAATAGGTTTATTTTTAACAAAAGCCAAAGCATGCGCGTAAGTCAAAACAGGGGTATTATCTGGAAAAGTTTCATCGGAAAGTAACTCTTTTATTTTTTCAAAACCTGCAGCAACAATATCATCATAAGTATTGATATTATTTTTACGTAAAATCGCACGCATGGTAACATTTAAGTGCGGAATTAAAACCAAATCATGCTTTTCAAAAACATATTTATTTGCATAAATTCGCCATGGGGAAAGTGCGCCCTTAGGCGGTTTATTGGCTTCGGGTACTGTTTCCCCCCGCCTGATAGAATGATACAAATCCGCCGCATTTTTTGCACGTTCCATAACACGCGCACAAGTTAAAATTTGTTCTTTTGCTTTAAAAATAAATAGGGCCTCGCCGGCATCATAGCCTTGAATTTCCGTCAATATTTTATTTAAAAGTGTGGTTTGCAGTGCATAATGTTCCTTCATTTCCCCGGCGCGTTTAAGCTGCACAATTTTATAATGATAAGCACCGAAAACACTTTGACCGCCATTTACTTTTAAAAGGAAATTTACACCGCCGTAAAGGCCTTCTTCCCGACGCAAATCCCACAAAATACCACCTATGATACCATCAGCCCCATCTTGCATAGCCTGCAAAGTTTTAAGAAATCTTTCCTTATCCGTACCCTCAATTACAACAGGGTTTGAACAATGATCATAAATCCAATGGTCACGCACCAATTTATCGGTTTTACCTCGCAAATTTTCATACAAGTTTGGTTCTTCAACTGCTTCCTCTTTAGGCGCGTGGAAATGGCACCAAAGCCCGAAAGGATCTTCCAAAATTTGATACATTTTCCCGGCGGGTAAATCTTGCTTTCCCGGCATTCTGCCTGCGCTAAAAGTATTAAACAGTTGGTTAAATAAATAAGTACTTTCCATAAACTAAATTCCTGCCTGATTCATTTGTTCTAAATAGGAATTAATTTCCCCGATTTGTTTTTCAATTCTTTGCCTTTCGGCTTCGTCGGAAACTTCCCCAAGCCTTTGTTCATAACCGCTTAAAGCTTTTTTAAGGTCTTGTTTAGTATTAGCATAATCAGCGTTATGACTGTCAATTTGCGCTGACAATGTCCATAAATCCGGGTTTGTATCATCAATTTTCTTAGCATTATCTAAATATTTTTTTGCCCCAGCAAAATCATCAGCCCTAATTGCAGAATTTGCAGCTGCCATTTGAACATTTAAATCTTTCGGTTTTTCTTCGGCGGCGATAGCAAACATTTTATTTGCTTCTTTTATATTTCCTTGCCCCATATAAGCCAAACCTAAATTAAAGGCATTAGCACCATCTGGGTTTTCTTCATAAATTTGATTAAATAAGTTTACGGCTTTATCATAATCAGCATTATTGTAAGCATTTGAAGCTTCAGCAAAACGCTGGTTTGCTTTGGCAGTTATTTCTTTACCCTCAAGTAATTGATATTTTGTTTTTGCATCTTCAGCGACTCTATTATCCCCAAATTGCTGGGCAAGTTTTGCTGCATCCATATAGGCTTTTTTTGCTTGCTCACTTTGGCCTAAACTATTAAACAAATCCCCCCTACTTAAGGCAGCCTGATAGTTATTCAGGTTCAAATTAAGAGCTTTATTTAAGTCGGCAAAAGCGGCTTTATAATCACCGTTTTGATAATTGGCCATAGCACGATTATAATACAAGTTATCATTATCCGGGAATTTATTTATTGCTGAATCTAAAACACTTTTTGCACCGGCAAAATCTTTATTTGCAAGCATTTTTCTTGCTTTTGCTATGCTTTCCAAAGGTGTGTCTTTAATTATATCCTTTTT
>CADAFA010000101.1 GCA_902787065.1 uncultured Elusimicrobium sp. | reverse complement strand
CAATATAGTATACGGCTAAATCAAAATGCTGTAAAAATAAAACATGGAGAAATAATATATGAACAAAAAAGCTTTCACTTTACTTGAACTATTGGTTGTTGTTATAATTATCGGAATTTTAGCGGCAATTGCCTTACCGCAATACAGGCAAGCAGTTGATAGATCGCGTTTTGCTGCTTTGATGGACCTAACAAAATCTATTGCCTCCGCTAATGAAAGATTTTATTTAACTAATGATAGATACACGACCAATTTTAATGACTTAGATATAACTATCCCGGCAAATAGTTTTAATGGAGATACAGCCTATTTTGATTGGGGGAATTGTACTATCATGGGGCAACAGCAAGCTCAATGTTTGAACAATACTAATCTAAAGAACAAATTTGTCATTCATTATCAATTGGGAACTCAATCCGTAAACAGAAATAAAACTTTTTGCTTTGCTATTACTGCCGAAGCTAACTCAAGATATGATAAAGTTTGCCAAAATGTCGGCACTTTTATAAGTTCAACCACCTGTGCTGAAGGCCCTTGCATAATGTACCAAATCAAATAATCCGCGTATCTCTCAATATGCTATAATATAAATACACTTCGGGCGTGTAGCTCAGTTGGGAGAGCGCCTCGTTCGCAACGAGGAGGTCGTCGGTTCGATCCCGATCACGTCCAATACACTTTCAAAAATACTAAACCCCCGCAATTTTACGGGGGTTTTATAAATTAATAATTAATTTGAGAGTTAATTATTTAGCAGTTTGCATGGCAGACTCATCAGCGGTAATAGCCTTTAGTGCGGCCTCTTTTTCCGCTTTAAGTTGTGCTTTTGCTGCGGCTTTATCCAAAGAATTTACCCTTTTCTGCGCTTTAATTGCCGTTTTACTTTGCGGAAGGTTTAAAATAACCCTATTATACTTTTCTTTTGCTTTATCTGCATCACCGAATTTTTCCGTTAATTCTGCAGAACGGAACAAAGCTTCAACGCCGTTTTCGGTTTTAGGAAAACGGGCGGCAATTTGTTCCATAACATCCCTTTCGGCATAATTATCTTTCAATTTCTTGGCTTGAATTTGTGCCTCTTTTTGTTTAGCTTCCACGTAGTACTGCTCATCAGCGGGCATAAGTTCGGCGGCAACTTTTAAAGTTTCCACGGCGGAATTATAATTTTTTAAATTCTTTTCTTGCACTTCAGCTCTAAACATTAAAGCACTATAGGCCTCAAGTTTTTGCCCGTCTTTTAAGTAACCGGTATAAGCATTTTGGGCATAATCTACGGCAGTTTCATAATTTTTATCATCGGCCTCAAGGAAAGCTAAATGCTTATAGGTTGTGGACCTTTCTACGGAATTTGGGAAATCATTCAATACTTGTTTATAATAATCTCTTGCTTTTTCACGGTTTTTAAGTTCGCTTGCGTAAATATCACCTTTCATGCGAAGGGACGCTGCTTTATATTTTGTTGAAGGGTAAATTTTCCACACTTTATCATATTTTGAAAGGGCGGCAAAATAATCACCATTATTTCTGTATGAATCGCCGAGCAAAAGTTCAATCTTATCCCTATTTTCATAACCGGGAAAGCGGGCAAAAAATAAAGCATAATCTTTAAGCAAATGTTCATTTGAACCTTTAAGGTTCAATTTATTTGCAGTAGTAAAAAACATGTTTAGGCGGTCTTCTGTTTGTTGCGGTAAATTTTTGGGTGTAAGAGCCTGCATGAGTTCAATTTGTTGTTTATTGGGGAATTCCGCTATAACTTGGTTTACCAAATCTTTAGGTAATTTTTTTGTAGGGAATTCATAAACATATTTTAAAAGTGTCAAATAAGCCGGTGTATATTTCCTAGCTAAATACTCCACTTTTGCTTTTTGGAGCATGGCCTCTGCGGCGGAAGGCAAGGAATAATTGCGCTCAAGCCAAGAGTTTAAATCCCACTCCAAAGAGGGCAGCTGCTTTTTATCAGCAGTATTAATTTCGTTTTTATAAAACTCAAGTTCTTTATCGGCACTTTGTGCAAAAAGCGGTACCAGACAAAATAAAACAAATGTTAAAGTTATAAGTTTTTTCATAATTTACCTGTAATTTGTAAACTGAAGTTCAAGGCCGAAATCTTTCCCCTTTAAAAGCGCAATAGTATTTTGCAAAGCATCTTTTGAAGCGCTTGAAATGCGGAGTTGCTCACCTTGAATACTTGCATTGACTTTTAGTTTACTCTCCTTAATAATTTTGACGATTTCTTTGGCTTTATCAGCCGGAATACCTTGTTGAATTTTGACCTCTTGTTTTGCACTTCCGCCGAGGCCGGATTCTATTTTTTGCGGAATAAAATTCTTTAAAGCAATACCGCGTTTTGAAAGGCGCGTAAGTAAAATGTCATACAAGGCTTTAACCTTATATTCATCTTTGCAGGAAAGTTTTAATTTATTTTCCTTAGAAAGAAGTTCAAGAGTGGGGTTTGCATCCTTAAAATCATAGCGGTTTGAAACCTCTTTTTTTGCAATATT
>CADAFA010000100.1 GCA_902787065.1 uncultured Elusimicrobium sp. | reverse complement strand
GCCCATTTTAAAACATCTTTATCGCGTATGATATCGCCGGCCTTAAATTCAAGTTCACCGCTTTGGCGGGTGCCTAAAATTTCACCGGGGCCGCGTATTTCAAGGTCCTTTTCCCCAATTTTAAAACCGTCGCAAGTTTGGCAAATAATATTTATTCTTTCTTTGGAAACTGTGCTTAAATTTTTTGTAACAAGATAACAGCTAGAGGGCTTTTCCCCTCGGCCGATTCTGCCGCGTAACTGGTGCAAACTTGCAAGGCCAAAGCGCTCCGCATTTTCAATAATCATAACAGTTGCATTTTTTACATCAATACCAACTTCTATGACGGGTGTTGCAAACAAAATATCAATTTTTTTAGCCAAAAAATCTTCCATTATTTTTTGCTTTTCTTTGGGTTTCATCGCACCGTGTATAAGGCCTAAATTAAAAGACGGGAATTTGGTTTTTGCCGCCTCAAATTCCGCGGTAACCGCTTTAAGTTCAAGTTTATCACTTTCGTCAATTAAAGGGTAAACTATATAAACCTGCTCACCGCGCAAAACGGCTTCTTCCGCTTTTAAAAATGCCTCAGTTTCAGAAGTGTGAAAGGTTTTGATTTCCTGCCTGCCCTTCGGGAGTTCGGAAATTGTGGAAACATCAAGGTCCCCGTAAAAAGCCAAAGCAAAAGTGCGCGGAATAGGTGTTGCGGTCATGGAAAGCATATCAACCTGTTCCGCTTTTTGGCGGAGTTTCGCGCGTTGTTTTACACCAAAGCGGTGCTGCTCGTCAATCACAATTAAACCGAGGTTTTTAAATTCCACTTTATCTTCAATCAAAGCATGGGTACCGATTAAAATTTGAATTTCCCCGTTTGCCAATTTGTTTAGCAAAGTTTGGCGCTCTTTTGCTGTCGTTTTAGATGTAAGCAAAGCGGTGTTTACGCCAAGCGGTTTTAAATATTTGTTTAGCGTAATAAAGTGTTGCGTAGCTAAGATTTCCGTCGGTGCCATAAATGCACCTTGCAGGCCACTTTCCACCGCCAAAAGCAGCGCGGAAATTGCTACCACTGTTTTGCCCGATCCTACATCCCCTTGCACTAATCTTGTCATGGCAGTCGGCGCAAGCATATCTTTAAAAATTTCATTTATAACTTTAATTTGCGAGGGGGTAAAACTAAAACCCAAATTATTTTTAAAAGGTGTTAAATATTTTTTTGTTAAGGTGTATTTATGCTTTTTTTGCACCACGAATTTTTGGCGCGCTTTTAAATTAAAAGCAAGTGTCATTAGCAAAAATTCCTCGTAAATTAAGCGGCGGCGCGCATTTTCAAGTTCCGCAGTTGAGACAGGGAAATGTATTGCTTTAATTGCCTGCTTTGCCTGCAAAAGCCCGCGTTTTTTAAGCAAATCCAGTGGCAAAATTTCTTCCTCATCAACTAAATAATTTTGCAAAGCGGCAGCTTGGCTTGAGCGTAAAAATTTTTGTGTTAGACCTTTTGTCAAAGAATAAAGCGGAATAAGTGCATCAACATTATATTTCAGGTCTGTACTTTCAAGCGGGTAATATTCTTCAACAACAATTTTCCTGTCTGTAAAAGAATTTTTATTTTCGCGCCGCCCGACTATCCAAAACCATGCACCTGTTTTAAAAGCCTGCCTTAAAGGTAGCAAACTGTCAAATTTAAAAGTGCGTTTTTTAAACCAAACGGCCTCATAAATTTGTTTATCTTCACCCTCAAGCATAACTTTGAAAATGTCCAGACTGCGCGCTTTAATTCCTTGTGCGCTTAAAACTTTGAAAGGCGCGCAAATATCTTCAATATGTTTAAAAGAACTTAAAGGTGCATTTTTGCGCCTATCACTGTAAGTGCGTGGGTAATAATGCAACAGATCAGAAACCGTATCAATATCTAAAGCGGCAAAAAGTTTTGCCTTTGCTTCGCCGATACCTTTTAAGTTCCTGATATTTGCCATTAGTGCAAGCCTATTTTACATTTGTGGTGTTTTTCAAATTCTTCAAGCTTTTGTTTTTGTTCTTGTGTATATTCTGAAGTGCGTTTCATTAAATTATCGAAATTGATATTTTCCGCTTCAAACATTGGGCCGTCAACGCAGGCAAATTTTGTTTCACCGTTAACTTCAACGCGGCAGCACCCGCACATGCCTGTACCGTCAAGCATAATGGGGTTTAAACTTGCATAAGGTTTTATTCCGAGTTGCACCATAAGGCGCGCGGTAAATTTCATCATGGGTATAGGGCCGATAATAAAACCGGCATTTATTTTAACGCCTTTTTCGTGTAAAGTTTTTAGGGCATCCGTAACCATACCTTTCTGGCCTTTACTGCCGTCATCTGTTGCAATAACAAAAGTGTCGGAAATTTCTTGCATTTCTTTTTCTAAAATTAACAAATTTGCAGTTCTTGCACCGAGTATTGAAACAATTTTATTACCTGCTTCTTTTAAAGTTTTTGCGATAGGTAAAATTTCCGCAATACCCACACCACCGCCGACAACGGCTATAGTACCGTAATTTTTAACTTCTATTGCTTGACCTAAAGGGCCGGCAACGCTGTCAAAACACTCACCTGTTTTTAAGGTAT
>CADAFA010000099.1 GCA_902787065.1 uncultured Elusimicrobium sp. | reverse complement strand
TCAAACGTTTTTTACGACGGGGAAATAGCAGATACAAAAAATCAGGAAACATAAAAAAACACCCTTTATGCAAATTAGCATAAAGAGTGTTTTTTCTTAAACCAAAAATTTATTTTTTGGAAACAAGTTCTTTTACTGCCCCTACCGCACCTAAAATGCCGGTGGCTTCATAGGGCATATAAACCAACTTATTATCTTTACCTTCAACCATTTTTTGTAAGGCTTCAATGTATTTCATTGAAATTACATAATTTGCCGGGTTTGAGTATTGGGAAACTGCCTCAGCAACGATTTTAACTGCCTGCTTTTCAGCTTCAGCTACGCGGATTTTTGCTTCCGCAAAACCTTCGGCTTCCAAGATGCGGGCGCGTTTTTCACCTTCAGCTTTGTTGATTTGGGCTTCTCTTTCACCTTCCGCGCGCAAGATTTTTGAGCGTTTTTCACCTTCTGATTCCAAGATGATGGCACGCCTTTCTTGTTCGGCTTTCTTTTCTTTTTCCATAGCATCGCGGATTGATGGCGGCGGTGTAATATCTTGAAGTTCAACGCGGTTTACTTTAACACCCCATTTGTTAGAGGCTTCATCTAAGATAGCGCGGAGTTTTGAGTTAATAGTTTCGCGTGAAGTTAAGGTTTGATCTAACGTCAATTCACCGATAACGTTCCTTAAAGTTGTTTGTGTTAACTTTTCAATAGCCGTCGGTAAAGAGGCAACTTCGTAAGTCGCTCTTAAAGGATCGGTTATTTGGAAATAAATCAAAGCGTTGATTTTGATGTTAACGTTATCGCGGGTAATAACGTCTTGGCTCGGGAAATCATAAACAGTTTCGCGCAAGTCAATTCTGTTTACCATGCCGATATAGGAAACATTTTTCCCGTACATCTCACGTGTAAATTTCCACTCAATTTCACGCGGTTTATCAATAATCGGGCAAATCCAATGAAGCCCTGAATTTAAGGTTGTGTTATAACTACCGAAACGTTCAATAATCATAACTTGTGCTTGCTGGACTTGTGTGAAACCGACAAGCACCATAATTGCTACCAATATTGCAAAGGCAAGTAATACTACGGTCATTAATTAATCCTCCTGTTTAACTATTAAAGTAGCCCCTTCAATTTTTACTACCTTAACTTGTTTTTCTTTATTAAGCGGGGTTACACTTTGTGCTTCCCACACATCGCCGTCAATTTTGATTTTGGCGTGTTTTTTATCCTCTGAAAGAGCATAAAAATCATGTTTTGTACCGACTAGAGCATCAATATTACTCTTATATTCTTGCTTTCTTGCCAGGTGTTTTAAGATAAACGGGCGTAAGGTGAAAAACAAAGTAACCAAAACAACACATACCGCTATCAGTTGCACATGTATACCAAACCCCAAATACGCCATAAGTGCGGCAACTAAAAAACCAAGCCCGACGCAACTTAAAGAGAAATCCATCGTAAAAATTTCCCCGATAAGTAACATAATGCCAAGAACAGCCCAAGTTACGTAAGACATACATCCTCCTTTAAAAAGTCAAATATATTTTAGCATAAAAGAAAATAAAATTGTAAAATTTAAGTATGGACATATTTTCTAAATATCCAAACTTCAAAAGCGGCTTTGCCGTAATGGCCGGTTTAGCCAATGCCGGTAAATCTACTTTGTTAAATAAATTTGCGGGGGTGGACCTTTCACCCGTAACGCATAAGCCGCAAACAACAAGACAAAATATTTTGGCAATTTGCGAGGGGGAAAACTATCAAATTGTTTTTGTTGACACCCCGGGTTTTTTGCACGCGGAATATAAGTTGCAGGAAATAATGTTAAACTCCTTAAACCAAGCAATTACGCAAGATGCGGATTTGGTAATTTTCGTATATGATGCCACGCAACCTTTAGCTAAACATTCGCCGTTAATTGTTAAATTAAAAGAACTTAATTGCCCATTGTTTTTGGTAATAAACAAAATTGATTTAGTGCCGGATAAAGATACCTTAAATAAAATTGCAAATACTCTTTTAAAGGAACTCCAAATAAGCAAGATTTTCTTAGTCAGTGCAAGGCAAAATAAAGGTGTTAAGGAACTTGAAAGGGAAGTGGTAAATTATATTCCTTTCAACCCGCCTTATTTCCCCAAAGGGCAACTTACCGACCGTTGGGAAAGGTTTTATATTGCCGAGTTTATACGTGAACAAATATTTTTGCAATATAATCAGGAAATACCTTATTCCACAACTGTAGAAATTGAAAAGTTTACCGAAGACCTCGGCGATAAAAACTATATCCGTGCCATAATTCATGTGGAACGTGAAGGCCAAAAACCCATAATTATCGGCAAGGGTGGCGCGGCTATTGCAAAACTCCGCATGGCTTCGCAAGAAAGAATTTGCGCCTTTTTGGGTAAACAATACCGTCTGGAACTTCAAGTTCAGGTTAGTCCTTTATGGCGAAATGATGACAAATATCTCAGGCGTTTTGGTTTTATTGAATGACGCAGGAAAAATTACAAACCTTATTTAAAGATTATTTCGGTTTATATAATCCTTCTTTGTCAAAGGGGGTGGCTTTGCTTACTTTGCTTTTAGACGACACTTTAAAGAGGGGGGAACTTGATACGGTTTTTAATTTACTTTGCA
>CADAFA010000098.1 GCA_902787065.1 uncultured Elusimicrobium sp. | reverse complement strand
CTATAATTATGAATTACTTGAAACAGGTGTATTTGCACAAAGAGCTAATGGTGAGTATTCTTTATATAGAGATTATGATACATCACAAATAATGTGCACACCCAGCACTCATTATATATGTGACGGATTAGGGGTGAGCTTCCCTAAAGCTGCCTGTGAAAAAACAGGTATGGCATGGGCAAACAGGAACAGTACTTGTTATGCAACAAATGAGGCTAGGTGTAAAGATTTACATGGCGATAGTATGTGGCATGAAAATGGGGATAACAGTTATTGTGGATATACTAATGTAAACAATAGCAATATCGGAGAAGGTATGATATGTAGAGCTACTTCAGTTAACGGATGTGATCAATCTACAGTAAAAGATGGCGGTGTTTGTTATGCTACTGCTGTTAATGGATGCCCTTATGCTACAGTGCGAGACGGTGGTGTATGTTATGGGGATTCTACATCATCTTCTTGCATGTATGCTACGGTATTAGATGGAGGAATTTGTAAAGCTAATGATCAGTGGGCTTGCGGTGGTGCAGATGTTAGCGGAACAGGTAAATGTATAGTTGATGAAGAATATCATGATATTAACACTTCTGGCGGTTGTTTACAAACTGTAATTCACGATGGTGGTAGATGTATCGGTGAAGCCGGTTTTAATGCCTGTCGTCATGCTCATGTAAGAAATGGCGGTATTTGCGAAGGGACTGGTCTGAATGCTTGCCGCCAAGCACATATAGAGGATGGGGGAATATGTATTTCAAGTCCTAACAATGCCTGTAGAACTGATGCCGAGTATACAGGCACTGGTTGTTGCTGCGGCAATTATTGCGGCACTAAACCACAGTGTGATTCTTCACGTTGCGTAGGTTTATAAATTGCAAAAATAAAATTAGTTCAGTTAAAAATACCCTCATGAAAAATAATCATGGGGGTATTTTGATTAAGGTATACTAAAAAGGTTTTAGTATAAAAGATATAGTAACAGAGACTATATTTCCCTAGCAAGCCCAAATATTATATAATTTACATATACACCAAAAGGGGCAGGTATATTATGAGTAAAAATAAAACAGACAATAAAAACAAATATTCACATACGGTTCTACTTCCTAAAACCGAATTTCCTATGAGGGCAGGCCTTGCTAAAAAAGAGCCGCAAACCCTCGCTTATTGGAAGGAAATAAAACTCTATCAAAAAATGCTTGATAAAACTTCCAAGAAAGAAAAATTTATTTTGGCAGATGGTCCACCTTATGCAAACGGTCGTATACACATGGGCCATGCTTTTAATAAGATTTTGAAGGATATTATCACAAAATCTCATACTATGATGGGTTATAACAGCCCTTATATTCCCGGTTGGGATTGCCATGGTTTACCGATAGAGCAAGCCCTTTTAAAAGAAATGAAACTTGATAAGCGCGATGTTAAAGATATACCTGCCTTTAGAAAACGCGCAAGAGAGTTCGCCCAAAATTTCGTTAACATTCAACGCGAAGGTTTTAAACGCCTTGGCGTAACAGCCGATTGGGACAACCCTTATCTTACCATGTCCAATGTTTATGAAGGCTTAACAGTTTCCGCCTTCTTTGATGCTCTTGAAAAGGGCTATGTTTATAAAGGCAAAAAAGCAATTTATTGGTGCCCTAACTGTGAAACCGCTTTGGCTGATGCAGAGACGGAATATCATGATAAAGTTTCCACTTCAATTTACTTGCGTTTTAAACTTGTCAACCCCACTGAAAAATTAAAAAATTTGGAAGATAAACCCACCTATTTGGCAGTTTGGACAACAACCCCTTGGACAATTCCCGCTAACCAAGCCGCAGCAGTCGCAAAAGAAGAAGATTACCGTATAATGTTCATGCCCGACGGTACTTATTTAATTGCGGCAGAAAAACTTGCAGATGAATTCCTCAAAAAAATCGGTAAGGAAGCAGAAACGGTTTCCACTGTTAAAGGGGAAGATTTAGTCGGTTTAAAATACTATCATCCGCTGACCAATAAAGAAAACCCGGTAATTTATACAGATTTTGTTACAATGGATACCGGTGTCGGTATCGTACACATTGCCCCCGGCCATGGTGAAGATGACTTTAAAGCCGGCCTTCAATGGAATTTACCTTGCACTTGCCCAGTTGATGAAAAAGGTATTTTTACCGAAGAAGCTTGGGAATTTGCGGGTGAAAATATTTTTAAGGCAAATCCGCGTATAATTGACTGCCTTGAAGAAATCGGTGCTTTACTTAAAAAAGAAGATATTACCCACTCTTATCCGCATTGTTGGAGATGTAAAAAACCGATAATTTTCAGGTCCACCGAACAATGGTTTTTATCTGTCGATAAAGATGGCTTGCGCCAAAAACTTATTGAAGAAATTAAAAATACAAAATGGTATCCTCAAACAGGGGAAAGACGTATTACTTCCATGGTAGAACAGCGCCCTGATTGGTGTTTAAGCCGCCAGCGTTTCTGGGGCGTACCGATAATGGTTTTTTACTGCAAAGAATGCGGTCAAATGCAAGTGCAGCCTGAAGTAATTAAAGCCATTAAAGAACGTGCTTTAAATGAAGATGTAAAGAATTTATAAAAGAAAAAGACATTTTGGATGTTTGGTTTGACTCCGGTGTCTCTTGGAACGAGGTCTTAAAATACCGCGGGCTTGGTTATCCTTCCGAGGTTTATTTAGAAGGTTCAGACCAACATAGAGGTTGGTTCCAAACCTCTTTAATTGCCGGTACTGTTTTGGAAGGTAAAGCACCTTTTAAAAATGTTTTAACACACGGTATGATTTTGGACCAACAGGGCCGCGCAATGCATAAATCAGCCGGAAATAGCATTGAGCCTGATGAAATTATAAACAAATACGGTGCTGATATTTTGCGCATGTGGGTAAGTTTTACCGATTATAGTGAAGACGTCAGAATTTCAGAGGAAATTTTGGCTGGCCCGATTGAAAGTTACCGTAAAATCAGAAATACTTTGCGTTATGCTTTGGGTAATTTGTATGATTTTAAACCTATGAAGCATACCGTAGTCAATGCTAATTTGACAGAACTTGATAAATACATGATGTCACGCCTTGATAATTTAATTAAGGAAGTTTTGGAAGCTTATAAAAACTTTGAGTTTAGAAAGGCAATTCGCAAAATTACTGATTTCTGTATTTTGGATCTTTCTTCCCTTATGCTTGATGCTTCAAAAGACCGCCTCTACACCATAGGGGAAGAAGCACCCAGTAGGCGCTCCGCTCAAACAGTTTTAGCGGAAACGGTTTTGGCTTTAGTTAAACTTCTTGCCCCTGTACTTTGTTTTACTGCTGAAGAAGTTTGGCAAGAGCTTAAAAAATTACCGCTTGGTACTTACCTTGAAGAAAGTGTATTTTTAAGCGATATGCCTGCCAAAGCAAGTTATACTTGCCCTGAAGATATCTTAACTCGTTGGACAAAGATTACAGAAATACGCCCGCAAGTTTTAAAAGCTTTGGAAGAAGCCCGCCAAAAAGGCTTGATAGGTGCTCCGCTTGAGGCAAAAGTTATCTTTAATTCCACTGATGCCGAAACAAAAGAGTTTTTAAAACAAACCTTGTCAATTTGGCCTGAAGTGGCAATAGTTTCCCAAGTAGAAGTTTCAGAAGAAGAAACAACACAACCTTTGGAAATTAAAGTTGAGCATGCTGCAGGTACAAAATGTGCGCGTTGCTGGCAGTGGCATGAGGATATCGGTCAAAACCCGGAGTATCCTGACTTGTGCCCGCGTTGCGCTAAGGTACTTGAGGATAATAAAACTTTAGAGGCTTCAAAATAATGATTCATGACTTTCTTTTGAGAAGTAAAAAATATAAGTTTGAGATTCTTATTTTTGTTTCTGTTTTATTTTTAGACCAGATAACAAAAATGCTTACACTTAAATTTTTACTTCCAAAAGGAAGCATTGACATTTTACCTTTTTTTAGTTTAACTTATATCGAAAACACCGGCTCGGCTTTCGGTTTGTTTCAAAATGCAAATTTATTTTTACTAATAGTCAGTTTCCTTGTCTTATTCTTAATGATTAAGTGGCGTGAGGATATTTTATCCTTGGGCCGGTTAGCAAAATGTGGGTATTTAATGGTTTTTGCAGGTGCTTTAGGCAATATTTATGATAGAATATTTCTAGGCCATGTAATAGATTTTTTAGATTTTCATTTTTGGCCTGTTTTTAATATTGCCGATAGTGCCATATGTATAGGGGCAGCTTTTATTGCTTTAGCTATTTTGAAGGCAAATAAAAAGGAGATAAAAAAATGAGAAAAAGTTTATATTTTCTACTCCCCGTTGTTACTTTGTTTTGTGCTTGCTCTGATAATGATGCTTTATTTAAAAAAGCATTAAATAAGGATAAGCAAGGTAAAGCAGAACAAGCATTGCAAATTTACAGTCATCTTTTAAAAAAAGAGCCGGATTTTTACTCGGCTTTGGCAAACCGTGCTACCTTGTATGACAGATTGGGTGATAAGGAAAAGGCAGAAGCGGACTACAAAAGGGCTTATGAGATCTATCCAAGGAGTGTTGAACTTTTAAATAATATGGGTTCCTTTTATTTAAAACAAGACAAGAACGGGTTG
>CADAFA010000097.1 GCA_902787065.1 uncultured Elusimicrobium sp. | reverse complement strand
AAAAAGCATGGCGCTTAACTTTTTGGCTTTTGCGCTATCACCGACCATTACGGGCGTAATTGGTGTTTCGCTATGGCCTGTATCAAAGCCGGCTTTTTTAAGTTCTTCTTTGAAAAATTTTGTATTGTCCCAAAGTTTTTTAAGGCGTTCCGGCTCATTATAAATTACATCTAAACCGGCTAAACAAGTTGCGGTTACAGCCGGCGGATGGGAACTTGAAAATAAAAACGGGCGCGCAACGGACTGCATATAAGCCTTTAAATCTGCTGAGCCTGCCACATAACCACCTACTGCGGCAAAAGCTTTGGAAAGGGTGCCTATCTGAATATCCACTTGCCCTTTAAGCCCAAAATGAGCAACCGTTCCGCGGCCTTGCGGGCCGATAACACCGCTTGCGTGGGCGTCATCAACCATAACCATAACATCACGCGGTGCACAAAGTTTTATGATTTCAGGCAAATTACAAATATCGCCGTCCATACTAAAAACACCGTCGGTAACAAGCAAGCGGCGGCGCGCTTGTTTGACCTCGGGCATATCTAAAATTTCTTTTAAATGCTGCATGTCACTGTGGCGGTAAATAAGTTTTTTTGCTTTGCTTAAACGACCGCCGTCAATAATTGAGGCGTGGTTAAGTTCGTCTGAAATTAAAACATCTTGAGGGCTTGTCATCAAACTTTGGCAAACGGCAGTGTTTGAAGTAAAACCTGATTGTATAACTAAAGAGGCCTCTGTTCCTTTAAATTCGGCAAGGCGCTTTTCAAGTTCTTCATGCAGAGAAGTTGTGCCGATAATTGTGCGGACTGCCGCTGTGCCGATACCGTATTTTTTTGTAGCTTCAACGGCGGCTGCAATAACTTTAGGGTGTGCCGTCATGCAAAGATAATTATTAGACGTTAAATTGATAACTTTTTTACCGTTAATCGTGCAAACGGCATTTTGCATGTCTTGTAAAACGGCAGGCTCTATAAAGCGGTTTTCTGCTTTAAGTTGGGCAATTTCATCTTTTAAAAAATTCATATTTGCCATAGTCACCTCTACGGAACTAAAATAATTTTACCGCATTCTTTTTTAGGGTCAGCGGCGATTGCAAAAGCCTTCTCAAAATCTTTCATTTTAAAGGTATGTGTTATAACGGGGCGAGGGTCAATGGCATGGCTCTTTAAAAGGCTTTCCATTTTGTACCAACTGCGGAAAATTTCACGCCCGGTTATGCCTTGTATGCGGATAGCCTTAAAGACGATAGAATTGGCATAATCAAGAGTAACGTCATCTTTAGGTAAACCAAAAGCAATATAGCGCCCGGCAGGTTTAACTGCCTTTAAGGCGGTGTTAATTGCTACAGGATTACCGGACATTTCAATAACAATATCTATGCCGGACTTTTCACCGCCGGCATCAATAATTTTTTCCAAAACTTTATCTTCTAAAGGATTTATGACCGCATCAGCACCCATTTTTTTGGCAAGGGCAGTGCGGAAAGGGGAAGTTTCAGTGCAAATAACTTTTGCCGCACCGCAAGCACGGGCAATTTGAGTAGCAAATAAACCTTGCGGACCGCAACCGGAAATAAGTACTGTTTTACCGACGATATCTTCAATCAAAGTAGCAAAAACGGCATTACCTAAAGGCTCCATAATGCTTGCTATATCTTTTAAGGAATTATCGGTATGTTTCCAAGCACAGCGGGCAGGTATTGCGGCATATTCCGCAAAACCGCCGGGGACATCAATACCCAAAATTTTTAAGTTACTGCAAACATGCCTCTGGTCATTTCTGCATTGATAGCACATACCGCAGAAAATATGGGACTCTACCGACACAAAATCTCCTTTCTGAAAACCTTTTGCTTTGTCACCGATTTCTACAACTTCACCGCAAAGTTCATGCCCGAAAACAAAGGGGAAATTATGTTTTCTTGCCGCCCAAGAATTATAATAATTGTAAATTGGAATATCGCTTCCGCAAATTGAAGCACAATGAATTTTAATTAAAAGCTCATCACTTTTAATACGTGGGACATCAATATCAATATACTCAGCACCGGCGGCCGGTTTGGTTTTACAAATGGCTTTCATAAAATCTCCTTTATTTAAAGATATGCAAGAAACAGCTCGCTTATATTTAACATTATATATTAAAAAAAGGAATTTTGGCGAAGATTTTTGAAAAGTATTTAAAAAATATTTTTAGCAATAATTATTTTTAAATTTTAATACCCGAGTGCTTTGCAAAGGCGGTTGCCTTTATCTGTATACCCTGTGCAAGCAATTGTATTTTGAATACTAGGCTGTAAATAATTGCTATAATAAAAAGTAAACATAAGGTCTCTATTGTTTTCGCATTCCGTCCAAGAACTTTGCAAAGTATTAGCTAAAGAAGAACAATATTTAATAAGTAATGCACCATCTGATTTGTTATTAAATGTATAACCGTCTATTTGTATAGATTTATCCATACAATTATAAAAAATATGCTTACTTTCATGACTTTCACATAAAGAATCAATATCAATATCTAAAGCAAAAAGCGAAGAAGAATATTGCCCGTTAGCCATATAAAATCTTTCTTGCGCATTTCTTATACTTTGGCCTATAGAAAGGTATTTACTTATTCTGCTTTTTTCTACTGCCATTTGATATTGCGGCAAAGCTATTGCCGCTAAAATTCCGATAATTATTACCACTACCAACAACTCAAGCAATGTAAAACCCTTTTTATTC
>CADAFA010000096.1 GCA_902787065.1 uncultured Elusimicrobium sp. | reverse complement strand
TAAACGGTTATTGGTTAACGGCCTCCGGTACCTGTTACACAAGCGCCCAAGAAAGGTGTGATGATGCAAACGGGACATTAGACGGAAATATTTGTAAATTTTTAGATCCCGGAGAAGAAATTCAAAACAAGATACTTGATAATGATATGGCTTGTTATAGCGGAAGGGATGGATCAGATAAACATTCTTCTTGTCTCTACGCTACAATTAATGAAGGTGGTGTTTGTCATGGAGATCATCTTCGTGCTTGTATGTATGCTATAGTAAATAATGGAGGGGTATGTGACTCGAAAGGACAAGGGGGATGTAATAATGCCACAGTTAATGATGGCGGAGTTTGTCTAGCTGATAATATCAATGGTAACAATGGTTGTAATCATACAATTTTAAATACTGGAGGGATTTGTGATGGTATTGCTCAAAACACTTGTTATCATGCTACAATAAATGAAGGCGGTGTTTGTTTAGGAAAAAATACTAATTATGCCGGATATACCTGTAAAGAGGCTATAGTGAATAAAGGAGGTATATGTATAGGTGCTGGCAATCATGCATGCAGACAAGCTATAGTTGAAAGCGGAGGTATAGTAGTAGCCCAAGATTCAACAACAGGTTATGGTAATACTTATAAGGGAACAGGATGTTGTGTAGATTGTACTAAAACAGGGTTTTGTCATGATTCAGGGCATGTTTGTCAATTAAGCTCTGAAGACGAGAAAAGATACTGTAATATGTATAAGGAAAATCAGTAGGTATTATTAAATAAGGTTTTTAAAAAATACCCCCGCTAAAACAGCGGGGGTATTTTTGTAAAAACAATATTAAGCAAAATCAAAATTTACCTATAATATTTGTACGGTTAAGAAGAAAGGTTTGAATTTTCTATTTCAATTTGACTTTACAAAGTTATAATGTTACCATATATAAAGAAGTATCATAAAACGAGGTGTCTATGTCTAATTATGTAGAAGAAGTAATAGAATCTGTAAAAAAGAAAGATCCTGCACAGGCTCTTTTTCATCAGGCTGTTGAGGAAGTTTTAACCACCTTAAAACCTGTTATTGATGCAGATCCCAGATATAAAAAATATGCAGTTTTGGAGCGTATGGTTGAGCCGGAACGCGTGATAATGTTCCGCGTCCCTTGGCTTGACGATAAAGGTGTTATGCAAGTAAACCGCGGTTATCGTGTGCAATTTAACAGCGCCATTGGTCCTTATAAAGGCGGTATGCGCTTGCATGAAAGTGTAACACTTGCCAGCTTAAAATTTTTAGGTTTTGAACAAACTTTTAAAAACTCCTTAACCGGTTTGCCTATGGGCGGCGGTAAAGGCGGTTCAGATTTTGATGCCCGCGGCAAAAGCGAAACAGAAGTTATGCACTTCTGCCAAAGCTTTATGTCGGAATTATACCGCCATATCGGCGAAAATACTGATGTTCCTGCCGGTGATCTCGGTTGCGGGGGGCGCGAAGTCGGTTACATGTTTGGGCAATACAGGAAACTTGCAAATAAATTCGTCGGTGTTTTTACCGGTAAAGGTATCAGCTTCGGCGGCAGTTTAATTAGGCCTGAAGCAACAGGTTTCGGTGTTGTATATTTTGCCCAAGAAATGCTCAAACTTAAAGGCGAAGATTTTAAAGGTAAAGTTTGTATTATTTCCGGTACAGGTAATGTCGGTATACACACTGCACAAAAACTTATGGAACTTGGGGCAAAAGTCGTCGGTTTCAACGATTATGACGGTGCTGTTTATGATAAAGACGGCCTTGACCAAGAAAAACTTGCCTTCCTTAAAGAACTTGTTTTCGTTAAACGCGGCAGCTTAAGGGAATATGTAAAGAAATTTACAAAAGCCGAATTCCATGAAGGGAAGAAAACTTGGTTTATTCCTTGCTATGCGGCTTTCCCGACCGCCTGCGAAAACGAACTCAAAGACGAAGATGCCGCAATGTTAATTAAGAACGGTGTCAAACTCGTCTGCGAAGGTGCAAATATGCCTTGCACATTGGGAGCAGTTAAACAATTCCAAGATGCAGGCGTTTTGTATTCCCCTGGTAAAGCATCAAATGCCGGTGGTGTAGGTGTATCAGGCTTAGAGATGACACAAAACTCCATCCGCTTATCTTGGCCGGCCAAAAAAGTTGATGAAGAACTCCATAACATTATGGTTCATATTCACAACTCTTGCGTTGAAGCCGCAAAAGAATACGGTATGCCGGGCAACTATTTAGCCGGTGCCAATATAGCCGGTTTCAAGAAAGTTGCAGAAGCCATGATAGCCCAAGGGCTTGTATAGTTTAGTTTTAATACTAATGGCAATAAAAAAGGCGCTCAACCGAGCGCCTTTTTTGTATTGCAAACAAAAGTCATTTTTGCTACTATATTTAAAAGGAGTTTTGTTTTTAATGTAAGCCGTTAAATATTGGCTTAAAAAATTTAATCTGTTTTTGGAACCGTAATGACGGGATGTTAATATAAATATTAACGCATATAGATACCAAAAACAGTCGTTAAGGTACATAATAGTTTGGCTGATCCCCTTACTTTTATGTACTGAACGTTTGTCATAAGACAAACTACGGCTGTTTCATTTAGGATCATCTATATGCCCAAAATGAACCAGCCGTTTTTATTTGGAGGAATTTATGATAAACAATATAAAAGAAAGAATAAAAGAGTATAGTGAAATGATAAAAAAATACCCTGATATAAAAGAATTTCATATTGAAAGGGCAAAATTGTATTGTGAAATTAAGGAATATGAAAAAGC
>CADAFA010000095.1 GCA_902787065.1 uncultured Elusimicrobium sp. | reverse complement strand
TAAAAATAAAAGTTGTTAATTTTTATTTAATAAAATCAAACAACAAATATTATCCGTAAAGAAACTAGAACTGCAGATTTCCTATTTTGCTAAAAAGGTTTTATAGTAAAGCAGGGCAATAATGGTTTTGCTGTCAGTGATTTTCCCTGCCTTAACCATTTTTAAAGCGGTGGTAAAGGGAATCCATTTCACATTTACAAATTCGTCTTCATCAAGATGCCTTTCCCCTGCTTTTAGGCCGGAAGCAAGAAAAATATGTAAATCTTCATCCGCAAAAGCGGCGGAAGTATTAAAAGTTAAAAATTTTTTAATAGTTTTTGCTGTGTAACCGGTTTCTTCTTTAAGTTCCGCTTTTGCGCAGGCCAAAGGTGTCTGGCGCGGTTTTAATTTACCGGCAGGGATTTCAAGCATCACTTTTTTGACGGGGTAGCGGTATTGCTCTACAAATAAAACTTTACCGTTTTCCACCGCCAAAACGGCACTTGCACCGGGATGCTGCATATATTCACGCTTTGAAAGAGTTCCGTTTATTAAGCGGACTGTATCAATTTTAAAATTGACAACCCCCTCGTAAACATTTTAACTTTTTTGAAGGGCTAATGCATGAGTTCATTTGTTCACTTACATAATCACACGGAATATTCCCTGCTTGACGGAATGTTACGCGTTACAAAAAACGGCAAAGGCCCGTCTGATTTCCTAAAAAGCATAGATAAAACAAAAATGCCCGCCATGGCAATAACCGACCACGGCAATATGTTCGGGGTGCCGGAATTTAGAAAAATTACTGAATCTCTGGGAATTAAGCCGATAATCGGTTGTGAGATGTATTTCACGCAAGGCAGCCATACAACTCACTCAAAAACAGGCGGTACGGCCAACCATATAACAATTTTAGCCAAAAACTTGGAAGGTTACCATAATTTAATGAAACTAAATTCCGCCGCATGGACGGAAGGGTTTTATTATCATCCACGTATTGATTTTGACTTATTAAAAGAGAACAGAAAAGGTTTAATAGTACTTTCTGGGTGTATGAAAAGCGAACTATCCCAAATAGCCTTAAAAAACGGCGTTGATGCAGCTGCCGAAACCGCTTTGCGCTACCGCGATATGTTAGGTGCGGAAAATTATTACCTTGAAATAATGGACCACGGTATCCCTGAAGAACAAATAATTTTAAAAAATTTGCTTGAAGTGTCTAAAAAAACAGGTATCCCTTTAGTTGCAACTAATGACTGCCACTACGAAAAACGCGAAGATTGGCAAGCGCATGACGTTCATATCTGTATTGCAACAGGCAAAACTTTGGATGATCCAAACCGCCTTAAAATGACTACCCATGAACTGTTCTTTAAATCAGCCGAAGAAATGACAAAGTTATTTTCTTATGTTCCGGAAGCTTTAAAAAATACTCTTGAAATTGCGGAAAAATGTAATGTAGAATTTGCCAAAGAAGGCTTTATTATGCCGGACTTTCCTATACCGCCCGAGTTTAAGGACCACTCTGAATATTTGCGCCATCTTTGCCATGAAGGCCTAAAAAAGAAATTAAAGACAGACAATTTACCTAAAGAATATTTAGACCGCCTTGAATATGAACTTGGGGTTATAACTTCCATGGGGTTTGCGGTATACTTCCTAATTGTAGCAGACTTTATTAAATATGCAAGAAGCCAAGATATACCAATAGGCCCAGGGCGCGGATCAGGGGCAGGTTCCGTGGTAGCTTACAGCATGGATATTACCCGTGTTGATCCGTTAAAAAATAAATTGCTTTTTGAAAGATTTTTAAACCCGGACCGCGTAAGTATGCCGGATTTGGATATTGATATTTCAGATGCAGGACGTGAAGAAGTTATCAATTATATGCGCCGCAAATACGGTATTAAAAATGTGGCAAGTATTATTACCTTCGGTACTATGAAGGCAAAACTTGCTTTAAGAGATACGGCGCGTACCCTAGGTTTCGAACCCCTTGAGGCTAACCGCCTTGCTAAGCTGATACCGGACGCTTTAAATGCAACTATTGCAGATTCTATGGAGAATGTAACCGAAATCAAGCAAGAAATTGCAAAAAACCCTAAAGTAAAACAACTTTTTAATTATGCTACAAAAATTGAAGGCTTAAAACGCCATACCGGTGTGCATGCTTCGGGCGTTTTAGTTACAAAAGAAGAAGTTACCAAATATACCCCGCTTGCCAAAGGGGCAAAAGATATTATAACCACCCAATATGAAGGAAATACCGTTTCCGATATGGGGTTGCTTAAAATTGACTTTTTGGGCCTCCGTACCTTAACCGTTATTGATAATGCCGTTAAACTTATAAAAAAATTACGCGGGATTGACCTCGATATTGCAAATATTCCAACCGACGATAAAAAAACTTTTGATATGCTTGCCCGAGGGGATACGACTTGTATCTTCCAACTTGAAAGTTCAGGCATGAAGGACCTTGTTAAAAGATTGAAACCAACAGCTTTCAGCGATATTTCTGCTTTGGTAGCCTTATACCGCCCAGGGCCGATGCAAAGCGGCATGTTGGATAGCTTTGTAAGAAGGAAACACGGCCTTGAAGCTATAACGGTAGAACATCCCTTAATGGAACCGATTTTGGCTGAAACTTACGGAACAATGATTTACCAGGAACAAATTATGGAAGTTTCAAAAGCTTTGAGCGGTTTTACCCCCGGGCAGGCGGACTCACTGCGCAAAGCAATGGGTAAAAAGAAAATTGACATTATGGAAGGCTACCGTGCTAAATTTATTGAAGGCGCAAAAGCCCATAATTGCCCGGAAAAAACTTCTACCAAAATATTTGACCAAATGGCAAAATTTGCTGAATACGGTTTCAACAAATCACACTCCGTAGCTTATGCCTTGGTATCCTATCAAACAGCCTATTTAAAAGCCAATTACCCTATTGAAT
The DNA here is from genome assembly GCA_902787065.1 of uncultured Elusimicrobium sp. Taxonomy (GTDB): domain Bacteria; phylum Elusimicrobiota; class Elusimicrobia; order Elusimicrobiales; family Elusimicrobiaceae; genus Proelusimicrobium. The sequence continues at coordinate 421 of CADAFA010000095.1, read as the reverse complement.
TTATGTGTGCGGCACTTACTAACGAAATAGGCCACAATGCTATCGGGGCAACAGATAAAGAAAATAAAATCGCGACATACTTAGAAGAAACCCGCAAAATGGGTTTTGAAATCTTGCCGCCTGACGTGCAAAAGTCTTTAGGAGATTTTAATGTAGAAATATTGCCTGACGGTAAAGAAGTTATACGCTTTGGTTTAAGCGCCATAAAAAATATCGGTACAGAAGTAACTGCCGCCATAGTTAGAGCACGAGAAGAAAAAGGCGAATTTAAAGATCTTGTTGACTTTTGTACCAGAGTAGATTTTGAGTTAATAAATAAAAAGGTTTTGGAATCTCTGATACTGGCAGGGGCTTTTGATTCCTTAAGGCCAAATGTTAAACCCGAAGTTAACCGCCCCAATTTGCTTGCAAATGTAGAACC
>CADAFA010000094.1 GCA_902787065.1 uncultured Elusimicrobium sp. | reverse complement strand
AAGCCCGTGGTAGTTTACTATCTCCATAATTGGTATAATATATTTAAATGTGAAATGCGGGGGAGTGTGTAAATTATGGAATTTCTAAATTTAATTTGGGCTAAAATTTTATGGCTTTTCAGTTGGCATACTTTGGTATCAATCTTCGGTATTGTGTTTGCTTTGGGGCTCGTTGTAATAGTACATGAGTGGGGGCATTTTATAGCCTGCCGCTTACTAGGTATAAGGGTGGAAGAATTTTCCATCGGCTTTGGTAAACTTTTAAAACAATGGAAGGGGAAAAAGGAAACTGTATTTTCACTCCGCGCTATTCCTTTGGGCGGTTATGTCAAACCGGCAGGTGAAGCCTATTGTAGGGAAGTTGAAATAAAATCAGATGACGAATTCGCCGCCAAACCTTGGTGGGCACGCTCAATTATGGTTTTTGCCGGAGCGGGCATGAATTATGTCCTTGCTTTTATAATTTTCTTTTTTGTGATACTCTTTATGGGTATGCCGGTAACAAACCCGTCAAAAGTGCCCTCTGTTTTGGGAGAAGTTAAAGACGGCTACCCTGCTTCAACCGCCGGTCTAACTGCAGGGGATAAGATTGTTTCTATTAACGGTACTTCAACAAATAATTGGAAAGATTTATTATCAACTTTAGACAAAGCAAATAAAGAAAATTTAACCGCTATTGACTTAACTTATGAAAGAGAAGGTATCAAAACCTCTGTAAACGTTGTGCTTGATGAAACGAGAAAGTTGGGCATTGTCGTGCAGCCGACTTATGAAAAAATCGGTATTTTTAAAAGTATAGAAATGGCCGCTTACCAATGTTATTATTGGACGGCCCTTTCCTTAAAAACTATTGCAGAAAAAATTTACCATAAACAAGCACCTGACATGGCTGGACCTATCGGTATTTTTGAACTCGTCGGCAAAGGGGTACATAGCGGGGCGGAAGATTATTTCTTTTTAATTGCCTTAATTTCAGTTGCTATCGGAATGTTTAATTTGTTCCCGATACCAATATTAGACGGCGGGCATATTTGCTTTTTTATAATTGAAGGCATAACAGGTAAACGCCCGACGGAAAAAGTCTTCAACAATGCTTGCGGTGTAGGGGCTTTTATTTTAATCGGTCTTGTTTTATTTGCAACTTATCAAGATATTGGCCGTCTTAAAAAACGCGGAACTGATAAAGCCGCAATAAGTGAAACAGCACAGGAAACCGCTCAAAAAACTGCGCAAACAAAAGAGGTGCAAAATGACTAATTTTAAAAAGACGCGTACTGTCAAAGTAGGCCCTTACAACTTAGGGGGCAAAAACCCTGTGCGCGTGCAGGCCATGTGCAATACCGATACGCGCGATGCCGCCGCTACCGTCAAACAAATCATTATGCTTGAAAATGCCGGCTGCGAAATTAACCGCGTGGCAGTACCTGATATGGACGCGGCTTTGGCACTTGGCAAAATAGTCAAAAAAATACACACACCGCTTGTTGCGGATATTCATTTTGACTATAAACTTGCACTTGAGGCTATTAGACAAGGCGTCAGCAAAATACGCATAAACCCCGGCAATATCGGCGACGCGGAAAGAACAAAAGAAGTCGTTAAAGCCTGTAAAGATAAAGGGCTTGCAATTAGAATAGGTGTTAATGCCGGCTCCCTTAAAGAACTTAAAAAATTTAGCGGTACACCGAATTGGAGCGATAAAAAGTGGGCGCAAATTATGGTGCGTGAAGCGTTGGAACACGTCAATATTTTAGAGCGCCTTAACTTTAAAAACTTTTTGGTTTCACTTAAATCAGACAATTTAAACCGCACCGTTTTGGCTTGTGAGGAATTTGCCAAAGTGTGTGCAGCACCGCAACATATCGGCCTAACCGAAGCCGGAACTTTTATGGCAGGCACCGTAAAAAGCGCAATTGCCTTAAGCCGCTTGCTCGGTGAAGGTATCGGCGCAACAATACGCGTATCTTTAACGGAAGACCCCAGAAAACAAGTGCGTTGTGCTTATGAAATTTTAAAAGCTCTCGGCTTGCGCGAATTTGGGCCAAATATTATTTCTTGCCCGACATGCGGCAGAACTCAAGTTGAACTTGCACAAGAAGTGGCAAAACTTGAAGAAGCAATTTATAATAACCCCGAACTTTTGAAAAAATCAACAGGCAAAAAAATTGCCGTTATGGGTTGCATTGTTAACGGCCCCGGTGAAGCACGTGATGCCGACTTTGGCATAGCAGGCGGCCGCGGCGAGGGTTTATGGTTTGAAAAGGGCCAAATAATCGGCAAAATACCGCAAAATAAATGGCTCAAAAAATTTACAGATAAAATTATTAAAGGATAAAATATGAAACTTACAAATTATTATTTACCGACGTTAAAAGAAGCTCCGAAAGATGCTGATATTATTTCCGCCAAACTAATGATACGCGCAGGCTTAATTCGCAAAACCGCAAGCGGTATTTACGAGTGGTTGCCGCTTGGTATGAAAATTTTAAAGAAAATTGAAAATATTATCCGCGAAGAATTTAACAAAGCCGGCTGCCTTGAAGTTTGGCTACCCGTCGTGCAACCTGCTGATTTATGGCAACAAAGCACGCGCTGGGATTATTATGGTAAAGAATTACTCCGCATTAAAGACCGCAAGGGTGCTGATTTTTGCCTTGCCCCAACTGCCGAGGAAGTTATAACAGATTTAGTTAAAAAAGATGTTTCTTCTTACAAACAATTGCCGGTTTGTTTATATCAATTTGGTACAAAATTCCGCGACGAAATCCGCCCGCGTTTTGGGGTAATGCGCGCAAGGGAATTTTATATGGCTGATGCCTATTCATTTTCCGCTACCGACGAAAGCGCAAATGAGTGGTATCAAAAAATGTATGACGCTTATCTAAGAATTTTTAAACGCTGTGGTTTTG
>CADAFA010000093.1 GCA_902787065.1 uncultured Elusimicrobium sp. | reverse complement strand
TAGATGGCAAACATTGCAAAACACACGAAGACATTCCTTTTTATAAAAAACAACACCGCATTTTACTTGCAGACTGCGGTAAAATTAACCCGGAAGATATTAATGAATACATCGGTCACAACGGTTATCAAGGTTTAATTAAAGCCTTTGAAATCGGCCCGGAAGGCGTAATTGAAGAAATGAAGAAAAGCGGCCTCCGTGGGCGCTGCGGTGCGGGTTTCCCCACCTGGCTTAAATGGGATTTAACAAGAAAACCGAAAAGCAAAGTCAAATACATGATTTGTAACGGTGACGAAGGCGATCCAGGTGCTTATATGGACCGCTCCTTGTTAGAAGGTAACCCCCACTCAGTCGTAGAAGGTATGATTATTGCCGGTTATACAATCGGTGCAACACGCGGTTTATTTTATATCCGCGCTGAATACCCTCTTGCCATTAAACGTATTCAAAAAGCAATTGATGACTGCTACAAAATGGGCCTTTTAGGTAAAAATATTTTAGGTTCAAAATTCAGCTATGACCTTGAAATAAGATACGGTGCAGGTGCTTTCGTATGCGGTGAAGAAACTGCTTTGATTACCTCTATCGAAGGTAACCGCGGTACCCCCAGACCCAAACCGCCATTCCCTGCTACTTGCGGGCTTTGGGGTAAACCGACAGCCATTAACAATGTTGAAACCTTGGCCAATATTCCTTATATTATGACAAAAGGTGGCGATTGGTATGCACAAATGGGTGTAGGTAAATCTAAAGGTACCAAGGTTTTTGCTATGACCGGTAAAGTTAAAAATACAGGTCTTGTTGAAGTCCCTATGGGTATTACCGTTAAAGAAATCGTTTACGATATTGGCGGTGGCCCATTGAAAGGTGATAAAGCAAAAGCTGTTCAAACAGGCGGCCCGTCCGGCGGTGTTATTGACCCGGCACATTTTGACATGCCGATAACTTATGAATCTTTACAGGAAATCGGCGCAATTATGGGTTCAGGTGGTTTTATCGTTATGGATGAAACAGATTGTATGGTAGATATTGCAAAATTCTATCTTGATTTCTGTGTTGATGAATCTTGCGGTAAATGCGCACCTTGCAGAATCGGCGGTTACCAAATGCTTCAAATTCTTAACAGAATTACCGAAGGTAAAGGTAAACCGGAAGATGTTGATAAGCTTAAAGACATTGCACACGCAATGCAAAAAGCTTCACTTTGCGCTTTAGGGCAAACAGCACCGAACCCGGTACTATCAACTTTAAAATTCTTCCCCGAAGAATATGCCGAACACATCAATGAAAAGCATTGTAAAACAGGTAAATGTTCAAAGCTCGTCCGCTATGAAATAACCGATAAATGTATCGGCTGCGGTATGTGTAAACGCGCTTGCCCTGCAAATGCTATTACCGGCGAAGTCAAACAAAAACACGTAATTAATCAAGAAAAATGTATTAAATGCGGTCTTTGTTTCAATAATTGCAAATTTAAAGCAATAGTTAAAAAATAAAGGTGAATTATGATTAAAGCAACTATAAACGGAAAACCTGTAGAAGTAAAAGAAGGTACTTCAATTTTAGAAGCAGCAAAAGCAGCAAATGTCAAAATTCCTACTTTGTGTAAACATGAGGATCTTGAAGCAAACGGCGGTTGCGGGCTTTGTATCGTTAAAGTAGAAGGCTCAAACAAAATGCTCCGCGCTTGCACAACAGCGATTACCGAAGGTATGAAAATCATTACCCATGACCCGGAACTTATCGCTGTCAGAAAAAGTGTTCTTGAACTCATCATGTCAAACCACCCCAAAGATTGTTTGACTTGCGCAAAAAACCAACAATGCGAACTTCAAAATTTGTGTGCGGAATTTGGTATTAGGGAAAATCATTATCCTAACATTTTAAATATACGCCCTCATTATAAAGATAACAGCGCAAAAGGTATTTGCATTGATACTGCAAAATGTATCCAATGCGGCCGCTGCGTACAAGTTTGCCAACAAGTACAAAATGTTTGGGCTTTGTCTTTCCAACACAGAGGTATCAAAACAACACTCCGCCCTGCAGGTGTTGATTTAAAAGATTCACCCTGCGTTAACTGCGGTCAATGTGTGGCCCACTGCCCGGTTGGTGCTATAATTGCACAAGATGACACTCAAAAAGTTTGGGATGCTTTACGCGATCCTAACAAACATTGTGTAGTTCAATTTGCACCGGCAGTACGTGTTGCAATCGGTGAAGCATTTGGTTACCCCGTCGGTAAAAATTTAACCGGCGAACTTACCGCCGCACTTTATGAACTTGGTTTTAATGCAGTTTTAGATACAAACTTCGGTGCTGATTTAACAATCATGGAAGAAGCTTCAGAGTTTAAACACCGCCTTACAAACAACGGTGTTTTACCTTTGATTACAAGCTGCTGCCCTGCTTGGGTTGACTTCCTTGAAAAATATCATACCGATATGTTAGATAATTTCTCAAGTGCAAAATCACCGCATGAAATGGTGGGTGTACTTGCAAAAACTTACTATGCAAAACAACATAATTTAGATCCGAAAGATGTCTTTGTCGTATCAGTTATGCCTTGCACAGCAAAGAAATTTGAAATCGGCCGCAGTAAAGAAATGGCAAGCAGCGGTTATAACGACGTTGACGTTTCTTTAACAACACGCGAAATTGCCCGCATGATCAAACAAGCAGGTATTGAGTTTAATAAACTCTCCCCCCGCAAAGGTGATCATATCTTAGCGGAATATACAGGCGCAGGCACAATCTTTGGTGCTACCGGCGGTGTTATGGAAGCTGCTTTAAGAACCGCATATTTCCTCGTTACCGGCGAAAATGCAAAAGATATTGACTTCAAAAAAGTCCGCGGTTTAAAAGGTATTAAAGAAGCTAAAATTGATGTTAAAGGCACAGAAGTCCGCGTTGCTGTTGCACACGGTCTTGGTAATGTTGAAAAACTTATGCAAATCGTCAAAAAAGCCAAAGCGGAAGGTAAGGAGCCACCTTATCACTTTATTGAAGTTATGGCTTGCC
>CADAFA010000092.1 GCA_902787065.1 uncultured Elusimicrobium sp. | reverse complement strand
AAAAAGATCTAAGTTTTATATTTAATGAACAAGTATTTACATATAATTGGGTGGAAGCACCCAAAAGAAAATGCATGGCTTTAACAGAAAGTGCAAGGGCAAACAGACTTTGTAAATCTATAGGAACATATTCCGGAAAAGCAAACGCCTTCACTCCACAAGGTATAACAGGATACGACTATTCATATTACAAAATGAATTAATTATTTATAGGATTTTGTTTTAATAAGTTCTTCGGCAGTAATTTTGGCCCATTCATTAATTTCCGCTGCACCATGCAAAGTTAAAGGTCCGAATGTAGGTTTAAAGATACTTAAAACTTTTTCAATTACTTTTGCAATATCGGTAAACAAAATTTTACCGTCTAGGAACGCCGCAACCGCAACTTCATCCGCACCGTTTAAAACGGCAGGATATGCCCCCCCCTTCTTGATTGCATCAAGTGCAAGCGCAAGGCAAGGAAAGCGCGAAAAGTCCGGCTCATAAAAATCAAGATGTTGCATTTCAAGCAAACTTAATTTATTAACGGGCGAAGGTAATCTTTGCGGATAAGTTATTGCATACTGTATCGGCAAACGCATATCGGGGTTTGATAAATCTGCTAAAATTGAGCCGTCAATATATTCCACCGCGGAGTGAACTATCGATTGCGGATGTATAACAATTTTTACTTTCTCAAGCGGCAAATTAAAAAGGTGCATTATTTCAATAGTTTCAAAACCTTTATTCATTAAGGTTGCGGAATCAACTGTAATTTTTTTACCCATTTTCCAACGCGGATGTTTTAAGGCTTGCTCGGGTGTAACTTCATCTAAAGAACCCTGATATTTAAAAAACGGGCCGCCGGATGCTGTTAACAAAATTTTTGAAATACCTTCTGCTTTATGATAAGTTTTACTGTCCACATTTTCAAGGCATTGGAAAACGGCTGAAGGCTCAGAATCCACCGGCAAAATTGTGGCGTTCCATCTTTGGCACTCTTGCATTATCGTTGCACCTGCCATGACGATAGGCTCTTTATTTGCAAGCGCAATTGTTTTACCTGCTTTGATTGCAGAAATTAACGGCGCAAAGCCAATGCTACCAACTAAACCGTTAATAATTAAATCCGCCTCAGGCAAGGCTGCAAGGAAGTTTAAACTTTCGATTTCCGGGTCAAGAAGTTTTGTTGTTTTAGGTATTTCGTTTTTAATTTGCTTATAACTTTCTTTATCGTAAACAACCGCATAAAGCGGCGTAAAAGTTTTAATCTGCTCCAAAAACAATTTTGTGTTTTTGTTTGCAGTTATTGCAAGCACCTTAAAATTAGGGCCCAGGTTTTTAATAACATCTAAAGCTGATACACCTATTGACCCTGTTGAACCTAAAACAACAATGTTCTTCATTATTTACACATATAGAGCGCGACGTAATAAATAATCGGCGCTGTTAAAATAAAACCGTCAAACCTGTCAAAAATACCACCGTGGCCCGGCAATATATTTGAAGAATCTTTAACACCGGCACTACGTTTAATTAAACTTTCCGCCAAGTCTGAAATTTGGGAAATTACTGATATTAAAACACCCAAAATTATTGCTTGGTTTAAAGTTAAATAATGAGGGAAATATAAGTCCCACAAAAACAAAGTTGTTATTGTGCCAAAGATAACTGCGGCAATTGCACCTTCCCAACTTTTCTTCGGGCTAACAGCTTTATTAAGGCGGTGTTTACCAAGCCAAGTGCCTATTAAATAGGCAAAGCTATCAGAAACCCAAATGGTAATAAACAAGATATAAGTAAAATATTCACCGTAAGGCCCGATTTCGCGGAGTGAAACTAAATGTACCAAAGCCCATGGTATGAGCATCACGCCAAGGAAAGTATTTGCTACTCTTTCAAGGGAGCGTTTTTTGGATAAAATTTCCACAAACAAAATACCGAATAAGGTTAAGGCTATAAAAAAGTTAGGCAAATAAACAGCCGCGCTGCCTTCTACGACCGGCAAAGTACCGACGGTAGCGGCAACCATCATTAAAAAGCCAAACACTATTAAAGAAATTCTATTTACAGGTTTTTTGGCTGTAAATAAGATGACCCCATATTCATACAAACAAAGGAGCGTAATGGCAGCAACAAATGCCATGTAGAAAAGGCCCCCATAATAAATGGAAGCAAGTACTAGTGGTATACCGACTAGGGCGGTTAATATTCTTGGTAATAACATAATAACATTTTACAAAATTTAAACTAGGTGTGCGAATCAATTTGAATACAATTACCTTCCGCCGCCGCCAAAGCCGCTCTTGCCGGCAATGCCCTCTATTAGAGTACTGCTTATCAAATTTTGTTTACCTTTAATCATTATAGATGAGATAGTTACAAAAAGCCCTATATCTAAAGAGGAGGAACTTGTCAAAGCCTCATAATCCTCTTTCAAATGAAAATCAATTTTACTTTTGAATTTTTTAAACCACTTGCTTTCCATACCGAAAGCATAAGCATAAGGCAAATAATCACAAAATATTTGATTCGCTTCCGATGGTTTTGAAAGTGCAACGCGCCCCTTTTCGGCAGTAAACATATATCTTTTAAAGGCGGAAAGTTCATCACGCAAAATTGCTCCGTCAAGCATTAAATTGTTTACAAGATGCACAAAAAGTGCCGTAATAAAAACCGTAGTTATTATGGCTATAACATTTAGATTTAATAAAAATTTAGGTGACAGTAAAGAAGAAACCCCCACCCCCGTTCCGATTATAAAAAATAATATTATCCATAAGAGTTTTTTTATATTTTTCGTATAAAAACCTATTATGATAGGTATCAAAAAATTGAAAACCATGGCAATTAAAATCGTCGGCAATACACCCCTGCTATGAAAATAAAATAACATGCCGATAAACGCCGCTATCGGGAAAAGCATATAAGCAAAATTATTAATTACATAATTGTCTATCTGGCTTTCATAATAATAGTTTATAGATAATAAACCTTTTTCCAAATAAGGATAGGCATCTTTATCAAGTTTAAATTCAGATGGCAAACACATAAGCATGCGTATTTCGTCTTCATCCAAAACACCTTCGGCATCATTTGTTTTTTCACATTTAGGCGCACCTTTTTTGGGGAAAGTAATTTTAATTCTTTTCTTAACTATCAATGATGCAAGCACCGTTGCCAAATTTTTGGAACTGAAA
>CADAFA010000091.1 GCA_902787065.1 uncultured Elusimicrobium sp. | reverse complement strand
GTTTAAACCCATAACCGTATCACCTACATTTATTAAAGAAAAGTATGCTGCCAAATTTGCCTGTGCGCCGCTATGCGGTTGCACGTTTGCACCTTCAGCTTTAAATAATTCTTTGGCACGGTTTATGGCTAAACTTTCCACAATATCGACGTATTCGCAGCCGCCATAATAGCGTTTTGCGGGGTAACCTTCGGCATATTTATTTGTTAAAATACTGCCTTGCGCTTCCATAACGGAGGGGGAAGTAAAGTTTTCCGAAGCAATAAGTTCAATGCGGTTTCTTTGCCTGGAGAGTTCTTTTTCAATAGCTTCCCAGACGGGTAAATCTGTCTTTTTTAAATTAGGGTACATAAACACCTCACAATTTAATATAATATATTAAACATTATAGCAATTATGAGTGCAAGTTGTGTGTGCGCTTGCACCTAAGCGGAAATGTTTATATTGTAATTAGGAGAAAGTGTAAATGAAACCAACACAAAAAAGTTTCTTAAAAGAAACAATTAAACATATAGACATTAAAAAACACAATGTCGTACCCTTAGTCGAAGATATGGCAAATATGGCCTATACTTCCCGCGATTTAAACCGCGCTGCCGTTATTTATGATAAGATGCTCAAAGATAAAAATTGCTGCGTCTTTGTCTGCATAGCAGGCTCCTTAGTTTCAGCCGGTCTTAAAAAGATGATTGTTGATATGATTCAAAATAAAATGGTTGATGCCATTGTTTCCAACGGCGCGAATATGATTGACCAAGATTTATTTGAAGCCCTCGGTTACAAACATTACAAAGGCACCCCGCATAATGCTGATGATAATTTGCTCCGCGATCTCCACATTGACCGCATTTATGATACCTATATCAATGAAGATGAACTTAAAGAATGTGATGAAACCATCAGAGTTATTGCCGAATCTTTAGAACCTCGCCCTTATTCTTCCCGCGAATTTTTATGGGAAATCGGCAAATGGTTAGCAAAAAACAAAAAAGGTAAAGACAGCATTTTATATAACGCCTATAAATATGGTGTACCTGTATTTGTTCCTGCATTTTCAGACTGCTCTGCCGGTTTCGGTTTAGTTGCACATCAAACAGAACATCCGCAACACCATGTTTCTATCGATAGTGCAAAAGATTTCTTGGAACTTACCAAAATCAAAATCAATGCAAAAGAAAGCGGCCTAATGATGTTCGCCGGCGGTGTGCCGAAGAACTTTGTGCAAGATACCGTCGTCGCTGCAGAAATTTTAGGTGCCAATTCCCCTATGCATAAATATGCCGTTCAAATTACCGTTGCTGATGTTAGGGACGGTGCCTTGTCCGGCTCAACTTTAAAAGAAGCCTCTTCTTGGGGTAAGGTTTCCACCTCTTTGGAACAAATGGTTTACAGCGAAGTAACTGTTGCCGCGCCTTTAATTATCGGTTACGGTTATCATAAAAAGAACTGGAAAAACAGAAAGTTCAGCAACTACGTTAAATTCTTACAAGAGGATGATAAAAAGAACCTTACTGCCAAAGGCAGAAAATGCAGATGCAATTAGGTGTTAATATGAAGAAAATCTTTTTATCTTTAGCTTTAGTAATTTTAAGCGTAACGGCTTTTGCTCAGCTCAGCGCAACAGCCCTCAGTGGGCGCAACGGGTATTTTGTAGGTAGAGGTTCTTATGACCTTTCCTTTATTCCCGGCCTCACCATCGCACCCAATGCCGCAGTTGTCAAACATGATAATATGGATGACATGTACCAAGTCGGTCTTGCTGTGGAAGCCAAAGTTCCGCTTTGGGATGCTATTCGTGTTGGCGCCAAAGGCGGTTATACACCAAAGAGAAATTATTATTCAAATTACTTTTATGAAGGTTATGCAAAAGTTAATTTGGAATCTTTGCTCTTTCATATTGTTGAACTTGATAATTTAACTTTAGGTGCCGGCGCCAGGCAAACCGAACATAAATTTTACAACCCTGATCATAAAGTAGGGGAAACTGACGGCTACGTTTCCTTAGGTGGTACAAAAGGTGGCTTTGATGCCAGCATAACTTATACAAAAGCTTTAAGTTTCTCCGGTGACAGGGGGGGCAGTGTTCCCGCTTGGTTAGATATCCCCGGTTTTACGGCCGTAACGGGCGGTTTCTTGAAATATGCCCTAGGTGCTAATTTAGGATATACATATCAAATTGTCAGGCCTTATGTAAATTATACATACCTTAAAAGATATAACCTTCCTATCACAGATAACTTAGCTGCCGGTGTTACGGTAAAAGTTGGCATAATTGCGGTTAATGCTGCTGTAGAGTGGTTTGATGTTTCCAATAAAAACCATGAAAGGCAAACATTTTATTCCGTAAACGGTGGGATTTCATTTTAATGAATAATTTATCAAGCAAGGGTTTAAATATTATGCTTTTTTTGGAGCGAATAATTTTCGCCCTTGCTTTTATTTATTTGGCAATTGGGGAGGCTTTGCATCTTAACGCCTTTATTCAAAACGGCATTGATATAGGCTTGCCTTATGCACATATTATTTGCCCTGCAGTCGTAATATTAACCTTTATCTGCTGCTTGTTGGTTTTAGTAGGTTTTGCTTGGAAAACTGCTTGCTTTGGGCTTATGCTTGTTAGTTTATTTAGTGGTTTTTTCTTTTTTGCAGGTGCTGTAAATAAGGTTAATATCGTTGGTGTTTTGTTTGCTTTTGTTATACTTATAAACTTTTTGATACTTGGCAGCGGCCAAATAAGTTTAAGTTATTTTTTGGAACAAAGGCGCAAAAAACGCAACACGCGTTTATCAAATATACGCTAATTAAAGAGGTATAAAATATGTAGGGTTAAAAAACCCTAAAAAAATTTAATCTGTTTTTTAGGTAATCCTTAACGGATTAGAATTTTGCGACAGCAAAAGGAATTGAACACCTAAAAGACAGTCGTATAGAGTGTAAAATAAACAGATTAATTACCTGTATTTTTTACACTTAATATTTGCAGTTCGTAAGAACTGCAAATTACGGCTGTTTATATTTATCTGTTCAATTCTAAATATAGATGGCCGTTTTTTTATGGCTGAATTTTGGAGTGAATTATGATAAAAGATATTAAAGAAAAAATAAAAGAGTTTGATGATATGATAAAAAAATATCCTAGTGTAAAAGATTTTTATTTAGGCCGTGCTGAACTATATGGGAAAGTAAAAAACTATAAAAAAG
>CADAFA010000090.1 GCA_902787065.1 uncultured Elusimicrobium sp. | reverse complement strand
TTACTCAAAAGGAACAGAATTCGGGGTACAAGCAAAACCGCTTACTAACAAATAATGTAAGCGGTTTTTTATATGCCCCAAATATGGTATAATTAAAGGGTATCTAATATAGATATAATTTAATAGGAGCAAGTTTGGCTCTTGCTTGGTATAGGCTTTTAAGTCCTGCAACACACAAGACAACGCGGTGCTTATACTCGGTAAAAAGCCCTAAACTTGAAAGTAAAAAAATGTTAACAAAACAAGACAGAAAAGATATTATCTCAAAATTCCAACAAAGTGATGCTGATACAGGTTCACCGTCAGTACAAGTTGCTTTGATTACTGAAAGGATCCGCTACATATCTGAACACCTCAAACAAAACCCTAAAGATTTTGCTGGTGAAAGGGGTTTAACCCGCCTCGTCGGGCAACGCAAACGCTTGCTTGCTTATTTAAAGAAAAATGATTTCGCTAAATATCAAGCATTAACAAAAGAACTTAAATTAAGGAAATAATAAATGAGTAATCTAGGAAAATTTAGCCACAGCGTAGAAGTCGGTGGCAAAACTATCACGCTTGAAACAGGTGTGATGGCTAAACAAGCCGACGGTGCTGTTATCGCCCGTATCGGCGATACTATGGTGCTTGCAACCGCTGTTTGTGATAAAGTACAAAAACCCGGTTTGCAAGATTTCGTACCTTTAACCGTTAATTATAAAGAAAGAACTTATGCCGCAGGTAAAATCCCCGGCGGTTTTTTTAAACGTGAAAGCAAGGCAAGCAAAAAGGAAACTTTATCTTCCCGCCTTATTGACCGCTCTATGCGCCCGCTTTTCCCGGAAGGTTTTGCATGCGAAGTCAATGTTACCGCAATGGTACTTTCTGCCGACGGTGTAAATGACAGTGACGTTTTAAGCATTGTTGCTTCAAGTGCTGCAACTGTAATATCTTCAATTCCTTTTACACAACCTGTTGCAGGTGTTAGGGTTGACCGCGTAAACGGCCAATATATCATTAACCCGACAGTACAAGAACGCAAAGTTGCAGATATGGACCTTGTAATCGCAGGTACCATGCAAGGCATAATGATGGTAGAAGGCGGTGCACACGAAGTTGATGAAGAATCACTCGTTAAAGCTATTGAAATTGCACAACCCGAAGTCAAAAAACTTTGCCAAGCACAACTTGAACTTCGCGAAAAATGCGGTAAAGCAAAATTTGAATTTAAAGCAGAAACTTTACCCCAAGAAGTTTTAGATATGGCAAACAACACGTACCGCGCAAAAGTTGCGGAAATTTTACATAAATTTTCCGATAAACAAACACGCGATTGTGATATTGCCAATTTAAAAGAAGCTTTTAAAACAGAATTAACCGAAAAATACCCCGAAAACGGCGCAATTTATGCCGATTTTGCTATGGAAATGCTTGCTTATGAAGAATCCCGCAAAATGGTATTAAACGAAGGTATCCGCGTAGACGGTAGAAAGACTGACCAAATCAGGCCTTTAAGTTCTATGGTCGGTGTTTTGCCTTGCGCACACGGTTCCGCTTTATTTACCCGCGGTCAAACACAATCACTTGCAACTGCCACTTTAGGCACTTCAAGTGATGCGCAAATGGTTGAAGGCCTTGAAGATACTTATGATGAAACTTTTATGCTTCATTATAACTTCCCCGGCTTTGCTACCGGCGAATGTAAACCGGACCGCGCACCCGGCCGCCGCGAAATCGGTCACGGTGAACTTGCACGCCGCGCTTTAATGCCGCTTGTTCCTAGTCTCGAAGAATTCCCTTATACTATCAGGGTTGTTTCAGATATTATGGAATCAAACGGATCTTCATCAATGGCAAGCGTCTGCGGCGGTTCATTAGCTTTATTTGATGCAGGTGTTCCGATGAAAGCCGCTTGCAGCGGTATCGCAATGGGTTTAATTACCGAAGGTGATAAATATGCCGTACTCTCCGATATTATGGGTATGGAAGATCACCTTGGCGATATGGATTTTAAACTTACCGGTTCCCGCAAAGGTATAACCGCTTTCCAAATGGACTTAAAACTTGCAACAGGTATTTCCTTAGACGTTTTAAGAAAAGCTATTGCACAAGCCACAAAAGGCCGTATGTTTATTATGGACCATATGGATTCAGTTATAAAAGAACCGCGCAAAACTTTACCGAAGAACGCACCTATGATTTACACTATGATGATCCCGCAAGATAAAATCGGTGCTTTAATCGGCCCCGGCGGTAAAAACATCAAACGCATTACCGAAACCAGCGGTGCAAAAATTGATGTTGATGAAGACGGTAAAGTTATGATTGCCGCACCTAATGCCGAAAAGCTTAACCAAGCCAAAGCAGAAGTTGAGCTTTTGACAAAAGAAGTTGAAGTCGGCCAAATATATGAAGGGAAAGTTGTTTCCATTCAACCTTTTGGCGCTTTCGTTGAACTTTTACCGGGTAAAGACGGGTTACTTCATATTTCACAAATTGCAAATGAAAGAGTTGCAAAAGTGGAAGATGTTTTACAACTCGGCGATACTGTACGTGTCAAAGTAGTTGAAATTGACAATAACGGCAAAGTGCGTTTATCAAGAAAAATTTTGTTATAGTTGATATAACTTAATTTAGAAAAACCCCGCGGCGTAAAAACCGCGGGGAAATTTTTTTGTTTAGTTTAACATGGGGGTTTATATTAAGAACAATTAATAATCGTAACGGCAATAAGTAGTGCAAGAATGTGGAGTTGTTTTCCCTGTATCTGTTTGACAAACTTTATTTACTAGGTCGGTAGTATCTGTAGAGAAAGCATAACAATACTTTACTTTCTTTGTTTGATTATAATAAATTTTACTGAGATAAGCTATATCTGTACCGAATATATTTTTAAAACAAATAAGTTCTTGATCATTACTAGTACCAGCGTTGAAGCCGCAACTTCCGCCTGATGGTAGGTCCTTTCTAAGTTTAGCATTACCTTGATATTCACCCGGTATATCAATATCTAAAACTTCCAAATTTGTTGGTGGAGTTCCGGTGGCTAAATAATACCTTTCAACTGATTGTGCCAAACTTTCGGTCATTTCTTTAATAGTGTTATACTTGCTTTTTGCTACAGCCAATTTATATTGCGGTAGCGCGATTGCCGCTAATATTCCAATTATTAAAACCACTACTAATAATTCCAAAAGTGTGAAAGCTTTTTTATTCATAATTTATTTCTCCAAATTTAATTTATATGGTGTTTTAAATTTAA
>CADAFA010000089.1:1250-5267 GCA_902787065.1 uncultured Elusimicrobium sp. | reverse complement strand
AAGTACATAATGCGGAAATAAAACGCGTAAAATTTTAGCACCGCTTACGTTAAAAATGCTAAAATATATAGGTAATCTATAATTTTAAAGGAGATTCACATGTCACAAAAATTAACAGCCATGGACGGCAATACAGCAGTTGCCCACGTCGCCCATGCTACTAATGAAGTTATTGCAATTTACCCTATCACCCCGTCTTCAACAATGGGTGAAATTTGCGACGCAAAAAGCGCAAAAGGGGAAACAAATATCTGGGGTAATGTCCCCGTTGTAGCGGAATTACAATCCGAAGGCGGTGCTTCCGGCACAGTACACGGCGCCTTATCTGCCGGTGCTTTGACCACCACTTTTACCGCTTCACAAGGTTTACTTTTAATGATCCCTAATATGTTCAAAATTGCCGGCGAACTTACACCGACGGTTTTCCATGTTTCAGCCCGCGCTATTGCAACACATGCACTTTCAATTTTCGGTGATCACAGTGACGTTATGGCAGTCCGCCAAACTGGTTGGGCCATGCTTGCCAGCGCCAACGCTCAAGAAGCTATGGACTTTGCCTTAATCTCCCAAGCTGCAACACTTGAAGCACAAGTTCCTTTCTTACATTTCTTTGACGGTTTCAGAACGTCCCACGAACTTAACATGGTTGATGTAATCTCCAAAGAAACAATGAAGGAAATGATTGATGATAATTTAGTTGCTAAATACCGTGCTAATGCAATGAACCCGGAACATCCTACAATCCGTGGTACAGCACAAAACCCCGATGTTTATTTCCAAGGCCGCGAAGCTGTAAATAAATACTACTTAGCAACCCCCAAAATTTTAAAGAAATACATGGACAAATTCGCCAAATTAACCGGCAGACAATATGATTTATATGAATATGTCGGTGCTGCAGATGCGGAAAAGGTCGTCGTAATTATGGCTTCCGGTGCAGATGTTGCACAAACCGCAGTTGAAAATATGCCGGGCGAAAAAGTCGGCGTCCTTAAAGTAAAACTCTTTAGGCCTTTTGCCGCAGAAGACTTTATTAAAGCCTTCCCCAAAACAGTCAAGAAAATTGCAGTTTTTGACAGAACAAAAGAACCAGGCTCAATCGGAGAACCTTTATTTGAAGATGTTTGTGCCGCTTTCTTAACCAAAGAAGCAAAAGAAAAATTTGCAACAACACCTTTAATTATCGGCGGCAGATACGGTATCGGTTCAAAAGAATTTACCCCTGCTATGGTAAAAGCCGCTTTTGATAACTTGGATGCAAAAGAACCTATCACAAGCTTTATCGTCGGTATTGATGATGATTTGGGCGGTAAATCTTTAAAAATCCCTGCTTTCAAAACTTCAGCAACGGACGGTACCTTTAACGCTATGTTCTACGGTTTAGGTTCTGACGGTACAGTCGGTGCGAACAAAAATACCATGAAAATTATCAGCGCAAGAAGCGATAACTTTGCACAAGGGTATTTCGTGTATGACTCCAAGAAATCAGGCTCAATGACAACTTCCCACATTCGCTTTGGTAAAAAATACATCCGCGCACCGTATTTGATTGAAGAAGCAGATTTTATTGCCTGTCACCTCTTCTCCTTCCTTGAAAAGTATGATATTTTGCATAATGCCAAAGAAGGCGCAACTTTCTTAATCAATGCTCCGTATAAAGCCGACGAAGTTTGGGATAAATTACCTAAAGAAGTACAACAACAAATCATTGATAAAAAACTCAAAGTTTACACTATTGACGCTTCCCATATTGCCATGAAAACGGGCATGGGTTCAAGAACAAACACCATCATGCAAACTGCTTTCTTCAGCATTTGCGGTGTTATTGAAAAACAAGTAGCAATAGATGCAATTAAAGAAGCAATCAAGAAAACTTATTCCAAAAAAGGCGAAGAAGTTGTTAAGAAAAACTATGCCGCAGTTGATGCTTCTTTAGACGGCTTACATGAAATTAAATATCCTAACAAAGTGACATCCACAATTTCAATGCAATCCCCTGTTCCTGCAGATGCACCGGAATTTGTAAAAGATGTTTTGGGTAAAATGATTACCTATCACGGTGACACTTTACCTACATCAAAAATGCCGAAAGGCGGTATTTTCCCTACCGGTACAACACAATATGAAAAACGCAATATCGCTTTAATGTGCCCGTCTTGGGATCCGGAAACCTGCATACAATGCGGTATTTGCTCACTCGTTTGCCCGCACGCAGCAATCAGAATTAAAGCCTATCAGGAAAAAGAACTTGCAAACGCACCAAAAACCTTCAAATCAGCCGATGGTAAAGCAGATCTTGCCGGCCTTAAATTTACCACCCAAGTTGCTGTTGAAGATTGTACCGGTTGCGGTGCATGTATCGTAAACTGCCCGGCTAAAAATAAGAAAGACCCAACCAAAAAAGCAATTAATATGGTTGAGCAACTTCCTTTAAGAAAACCTGAAAGCGAAAACTTCAAATTTTTCTTAAACATCAAATCAGCTGATGTTAAAACCAAAAAAGAGACAGTTAAAGGTTCACAATTACAGAAACCTTTATTTGAATTCTCCGGCGCATGCGCAGGCTGCGGTGAAACACCTTATGTTAAACTCTTAACCCAATTACACGGTGACCACCTCGCAATCGCAAACGCAACAGGTTGTTCTTCAATTTACGGCGGCAATTTACCGACAACACCTTATTGCAAACGCGATGACGGTAAAGGTCCTGCTTGGGCAAACTCCTTGTTTGAAGACAATGCAGAATTCGGTCTCGGTATCCGCTTAGCTTATGACCAACTTTTCAGCGATGCCATGGCACAACTTAAGGAAATTAAAGCGGAAATCGGCGATGATAAACTCGTTGACGAAATCTTAAATGCCCCGCAACATACAACAGCCGAAATTGATGCACAACGTGCAAGAGTTGCAACCTTAAAGACCAAAACCAAAAATGAACGCATGCTCGCTTTAGCAGATTATTTAGTTAAAAAATCAGTCTGGATCTTAGGTGGTGACGGTTGGGCCTACGATATCGGTTACGGTGGCTTAGATCACGTTTTAGCAAGCGGTAAAAATATCAAAATTATGGTAATGGATACAGAGGTCTATTCAAATACCGGCGGTCAAATGTCCAAAGCAACCCCGATGGGTGCAGTTGCCTTGTTTGCCGCGGGCGGTAAAACAATGCCGAAAAAGGACCTTGGTATGATTGCCATGACTTACGGTAATATCTATGTAGCACAAGTTGCCTTAGGTGCAAATATGAATCAAACCGTTCAAGCTTTAGCGGAAGCAGAAGCTTATGATGGGCCGGCCTTGGTAATTTGCTACTCCCATTGTATTGCCCACGTTACTTGAAGCCAAAAAAGCAGTTCAAAGCGGCCGCTGGATCTTATACCGCTTTAACCCGGCTTTAAAGGCACAAGGTTTAAATCCGCTTAAAGTTGACAGCGGTGAACCTATAATTCCTTTGGCTGACTATCTTGGCGGCGAAACACGTTTCAAAAATCTTGCAAAGATGAACCCGGAACGCGCAGCAGCACTTACCAAGATTGCTGAAGAAGAATACGCCTATAAGCGCAAATTGTATAAACAACTTGCCGCTTTACCGGTAGAAAAAGAAGAAGTTAAATAATTCTTTTTTAGAGAATAAATATCCCCCGATTTATATCGGGGGATATTTTTCGTGCTAATATTCCGCATTATGTTCACAAACGCGCAAAACGTGCTTGTAAATTTGAGCCCTTTTTTATTTTTATCTTCCTAGAGTACCGCAAGTTCGCTACGCTCACTTTACTTCTTGGTACACGTCGTCAGATAAAAATAAAAAATCATCTCAAATTTTCTGCGCAGCGCGAAAACATTAATGCGCGCTACGGTTTTGCACTCATGGAGCGTTGTAATAAAAATCAAAATTTCCTCAAAAATACTTGCTGGGCTTGGGTGCATGGTTTGACTTTATTAAATTAAAATTTACCTTTTTAATTTTCTTAAAATATCGATGTGACTTGCTTTTTTTTTTTTTTTTTTTTTTTT
>CADAFA010000089.1:0-1197 GCA_902787065.1 uncultured Elusimicrobium sp. | reverse complement strand
AATATATCTATAAACTTATGAAAACGCTATATAAATTAATTTAGGAGAAAATAAAATGAAAATAAAAAACGGTAGTCAAGGTTTTACACTTTTGGAATTATTGGTGGTTGTTTTAATTATTGGAATATTGGCGGCAATTGCTTTACCGCAATATCAAATGGCAGTTGGTAAAGCAAAGTATGCCGAGTTGAAAACAATTACTAAAAGTGTTCAAGAGGCAGCGCAAAGATATTATTTGATTAATAATACTTATGTCGGTGCAACGCAATCAACATTAGATATTGAAATACCGTCAGAAATTAGTTGTACAATTTATAAGGAAAACCAGCAATCTTATATCTCATGTTTTAAAACCATTTTCGGGAAAAGTGTAGGGTATTATGTTTTTCGTGAAACAGGTAAGCCTCACATATGCCTTGTTTATTCTGCGAAGGAAACAGACGAAGCGAGTCTTTTATGCCAAAAAGATACAAATCATGCTGTAGGTTGTAACACAAGTTATTGTTCAGCTTATTACTAGCACTTAATATCCCAACAATAAAGGCCAAAATTGTCTTCCAAATAACGCACCAAATTGCCGTCCAAAGTAATTTTATACGGGGTTTGAATTAAATGCTTTTTATCACCGTCGGGAATATCAAGGTAAACCTCGCATAAACCTTTTGTTTTTGTCAAAAGTTCTTTTATTGTAAGCATTTGTGAATTTCTTACATTAGCAGGTAGATGTATAACCATCTTCTTTGCTTTGCGGGAAATTAAATTAAAAATAGGTTCCACATTGGATACGGTTATTTCCGCCCTTGGGGAATTTGGATCACCCTTTATTTCCCCGTATATAATAAGGGCTTGGTTTGCGGAAACTTTATCTGAAAGATTTTCCCATGCTTTACTGAAAATATTGGCAATTATTGAACATTTTTCATCTTCAACAATTAATTGGGCCCAGTTTCTTTTTTCACGGGTTTGGCGCTTTTTAAGCAAAGTAATAATACCTGCAACCGCAACGGAGCCAACGGTAGGATTCTCATTTAATTCCGATATAGTAGTTTTTAGAATTTTGTTTAAATGTCTTGTATATCTTGCAAGAGGATGGCCGGAAAAGTATACTCCTAGCATTTCCCTTTCATGGTTAAGCATTTGGGTATTGGTCCATTTTTCCACTTCAATTTCAACATATTTTTTAGTGGAAAGTATTTC
>CADAFA010000088.1 GCA_902787065.1 uncultured Elusimicrobium sp. | reverse complement strand
TTTATAAAGAAATTTCTAAATTCTTCGCAGTTGTTCCATAAATGAATAAATGCTAAAACTAACGCTGCAATTGCAGCAGCAATTAAAACGTATGGATTTGCAGATAAAACAGAAGTAAAATTACCAAAAGCTTTTTTTGCGTTTTCTATGGTTGTAGTAATATTGCTTATCGCTGTAGTTGCTTTAGTTAAAGCATCAGTAATCTTTGTAACAACTAAAATAGGTAATAATGCCGCACCAATAGCAATTAAAATAACTGCTATTTCATTTCCGTGTTCTAAAATAAATCTTAAAGCGTTACCCGCAATTCCAAAAGCGCCTTTTATAGCGTTTTTTAAACCGTCTAAAGCAGAAGATATCTTATCATCGCCAATTATTTTTATCATTTCAGAAAGCCCGCCTGTTATGGCGAGTTTCATATTACTAAAAGATGCTAAGATACCTCCACTAGCTCCAAGTGCCTGCTGCGCAAACGATGCAACTGATCCTGTCCCTTCATTATTTAACTTTATGAGGGCACCTGTAACTTGCTCAGTTGTTACAATTCCTTTTTGCCAGGCAGCATATAGGTCATCACTTTTATGTCCGACACCCATTATACTTTCAGCAATCTGGTTTAATTGTGCCGGCATAGCTTGCCTTACACTCTTCCAGGACTCCATGTCGGGTTTACCGTTGGAAATCATCTGATATCACTGATGTAAAGCTCTATTAGCTACCTCTTGACCTTGTCCACCTGCAATTGTTGCGTTATTTAAGGCCAAAGTTAAATTAGTAGCTTCCTCTAAATTGCCACTTAAAGCGACAAATTGTTTTTGTACAGTTGTTATTTCCGAAAGAGATGTAGGTAACCCTTGAATTCCACTTACTAACTTATTTGTAGTTTGTGTTACTTCATCTTCTGTATATCCCAAGTTTTTGAGAGTTATACCAAAAGCACGAATATCATCAGTACGCTTTATAGCCGATGAAAACTGACCCGCAATAATGCTCGTTAGACTTTGGAAAGCTTTAGTTAAATTTTTAGCAACAAAATCCTTAAGGACAGTATATCCACCATTTGAAGCTTTTTTAGCTGTTTCGTTAGAATTATTTATACTATTACTAAAATTTTTAATCTTTAAAGATGTTTCATCATATGCACTCTTTGCTTCATTCAGCTTTGTCCTTACTTTACTAAGCTGAGTGGCATTGCTTTCTTGTGTTAAAGTAGCATTAGATATACTTTGCTTTAATTTTGCTACGGCATTTTCCTGAGTTTTATATGCTGATGATGTTGTACCAAGTGTTTTACCAACTTGTTCCAGTTTAGCCTTTTCAGTAACGTACTGTATATTAAGCCTTGATAAATAACTTTCGTTTTGCGCATAAACATTACGCATATTTGTATAGGTTGTTTGTAATTTGTTATATGCGTCTTTTTGCTGTTGTAAAACGTTATTCAATTGTTTTAAGGTGTACATTTGAGCTTGCTCAGAATGATCACTTGCAGCAAAATCAGCAGCTATTGCCTTAAGTGCACTACCAGTTTCTCTTAGTTGCTGGCTTACGTTTGCTAGGGCCATTTTGTATTCCGCAACACCGCCCAGTTTTATAACACCGCCAAAACTTGGCATTTAATCACCACCTTAAAACCATTCATCTTTTTGTCTTACTTTTTTTATATATTTTTTATAGGTCATGTTAGATGCTTTTAATTGCATCTCTAAGTCAAAGTTATTTTTGTAATGCTCATATAATTTGTTAAATAGCTTTAACGTTAAACGCCCGGTCTCTTTAATAGATAATCTCAGTTTTGTTAAACCGATAAAATAAAACCACGAAAAATCGATTACCGGGTCTTCATCTTCGTGGATAACGCGTTTTTTTCTTGAGGTTGACCGATGCTTTTAGTAATAACTTTAGCTAATAATTCCGCGCTTTTTAAAAGACCAACATAAGATATAATTCTGCCGACCTTTTTAGAATCAACTGTTTCTTTTTGGGAACCATTTTCTTCATGATCAATGTCTAAGCCTTCATTTATCATGACTTCAAAGCCATATTTTAAAGCGGAAATGTTAGCTTCGCCTCCATCATTGTTTCCAGCGCAAAGATTTGCCCAGTCGTTAAACGAGTGATATTTTTCTTGTAAATCTTCCATAACGTTTAAGTTACATACTAGCTTATATTTTCGGCCTTTATATTCAATTTCTTCGTACTTTTCGTTCATGTTAACTCCTAAAAAAACGTGGCGGGATTAAACCCCGCTTTTTATTTTTTGAAAAACTTATTTTAAGTAGGGTCAGAACCAAACATGCCGGTTAAATAAGTTAAAGCAGCTTCTTTAGTCGGGAACACTTGAGCTACAGACCATCTACCGTCACTTAAAGTAGAGACAGTACCTTCAAGTTCACATGTACCAAACTCTGTGCTTTCACCACGTGTATTATTTTCGGCTTTAGGTTCAGAAAACTTAACTTTGTATAAAAACTCAACTTTGTACTGACGCACTCCGTTTACCATTTTTGTAATTACTCTGCCCAAACCAACATAAGGAGCGGTATCGTTACTGTTTCTTGTAATTGTATAGGTAATATTAGGCGACGTACCTGTTGACGTTACCGTGTGGCCCAAAAGGTGGCCCATTGTCTGGATATCGTCTTCGTCTATTCCAATTGTTACTTTCCCACTTTGGAAAGAATAATCACTTTCCACCAAAGCATCATCAGCATAAAGTGTAGCGTCATTACTTGAAATATCTACACTGCAGCTTATGGCTTTTCCGGGTATTTTTGCAGTGCCATAAGTAGGTTGTGTACCCTCGCCTGTTTCAGTTAATAATTTTCCATATCTGAAATTATTTAATCCAATTGTTGCCATTTTAATAGCCTCCTCTTAAATAAGAAAAATTTAAAGTTTTAAAGTAATAACCTGTTACAGGTTCATATAAGTCTCCGCTTGAACGGTCTACTTCCCATCTGAATCCATTTTCTGTTAATAAATCTTTTAGCCTCTCTTCAATCTTTAAATAATTGCCCTTAGAGTAAATAGTAAAATCGTAGTACTCAACGTAATTAGCAATATTATCTTCTGCGTTTAAAGGCTCGCCGTTACTTTCTAAACTGTATATTACATACGGTTGACCGTGCCCTTCGTAACGCAAAAATTTGACGGGGATTAAAACCCCGTCAACCGTGAAATTATTAAATATAGCTTTAATAATATTATTCATCTAGTAAGCAATTCACCACTTAATTTTTCTTGTTCTTTAAACATTTCATTTTCTATATCGTTTTTTACAAATGATCTTCTAAAAAACGGACATTTAGGATATTTGCCATCATGTCTGCCGTATTCGAATAAATTGGCCACTAGCGGC
>CADAFA010000087.1 GCA_902787065.1 uncultured Elusimicrobium sp. | reverse complement strand
ATATAATAGGCAATAGTTTGTTTTATTTGTTTTTTGCCTTCTGGAGTGTAAATTGCTTCTGCACCGCGTTGGACAATATAAGAAACGCCGTTAAATTTAGTTGTATGACGTCTGCGCCACATTGCATTTAAAGAAATTTCTTTTTCGTTTGCTAACCCTTTTAAATTTTTGGGGACAACCATGTAAGCGCAACGGGTACCCGTAAAACCTGCTGTTTTTGAGTAAGAGCGAACTTCAATGGCTACCTCTTTTGCACCGTCAATTTCATAAATTGAGTGCGGCAAATTATCATCTTGAATATAGGCTTCATAAGCAGAGTCATAAATAATTACCGCTTGCTCTTTTTTAGCATAAGCAATCCACGCTTTTAATTGCTCTTTTGTCATTGTTGCACCTGTCGGGTTATTTGGGGAGCAAATATAAATTATATCACTGTGGAAATTAGGTGGTGCGGGGGTAAAATTATTGTCTTTTGTTGCCGGAACTTTCAAAATTTTGCGGCCTGCCATAATATTTGTATCGCGATATACAGGGTAAATCGGATCTGTTAATAACACCGTAGAGTCAGAGGAAAATATTTCTTGTATATTTCCGACATCGCATTTTGCGCCGTCACTTACAAAAACTTCATCGGTATCTAAATTAATACCGCGCGTTTTATAATCATTTTCAATAATTGCTTTTATTAAAAAATCATAACCTTGTTCGGGCCCGTATCCGCGGAAGGTCTCTTTCTTCCCCATCTCTAGAACTGCTTTTTGCATAGCGGCAATTACTGCCGGTGCAAGTGGTTGGGTAACGTCGCCGATACCTAAGCTGATTACTTTTGCATTTGGGTTTTGGGCTTTAAATTCAGCTGTCTTTTTGGCTATCTTGGGGAATAGATAAGATGCCTCTAAATTCAAAAAATTTTCGTTTACTTTCATAATAATATTGTATATAATTTTTATATGATTAAAAAACATTTTTATCTTGTTTCCATTTTATTTTTTCTTTTTGGCTGTTCACAACAAGAGCCAAAAAATTACCCCAATTCCAATACCGATATTATTGCTTTCGGTGACAGTTTAACTTACGGTTACGGGGCCGCACGTAATGAATCTTACCCGGCCTATTTAAGTGAAATGCTTGGGCGTGAAATTATAAATCTAGGTATAAGCGGTGACACTTCCTCCATGGGCCTTGCCCGAATTGACGAAATAAAAAAATATTCTCCGTACATGGTTTTAATAGAATTTTCTGCCAATGATTTGTTTAGGAAAATTCCTAAAGAGCAAACCGAAAATAATTTAAGGGAAATTGTCCGCCAGGTACAGGGTATGGGTGCAATTGCCGTTTTGGTTGATACAGGCGGTGCCTATCCTATGGAAATTTATACCAAAATACAAAAACAAGTTTCCAAAGATTATAATACTTTATTTGTTCCTGCAATTATGGACGGTATTTATAGCAAAAAATCTTTAAAGTCCGACCAGATACACCCAAATGCAGAGGGCTATAAAATCGTTGCTGCCAAAGTTAAAAAAGTTATTGAGGCTTACTTATAGTTAAAATTGCGGCAACGCCAAAAGGCCAATCTCCTTGTTTTAGCGATTAACCCTTTGTTTATGACTTATTTCATTCACCAATCTTTCTTATAAAGTACACTATAACAAATAAAGATATTACAGAAAAATAAAAACCATACCTATTATGTAAGTATGGTTTTTAATCGAAAAGAATAAAGTTTATTTTTCCAAAATAACTTTTAACTTTTGCCAAGCGGCTTTGTGTGCTTTGCGTTGTTCTGCGGAAAATGTGTCAAGCAAAGTTTCATTACAAGCGCCGCAGCGTTTCAACTTTTTGATTTTCGGTAAAACCGCAGCTAAAAGTTTTTTAGCATAAACTTCATTTGTTTTCATTGTTTCCAAAACTTTTGCATGGGTTACACCCTCGTCGCCTTCTTTCCAGCAATCATAGTCAGTAACCATTGCAGTTAACGCAAAAGCAAGTCCTGCTTCGCGCGCAAGTTTTGTTTCCGGGCAAGCGGTCATACCTATTAAATGCCAACCCATTTTGCGGTGAAAATTGCTTTCCGCTTTGCTTGAATAAGCCGGCCCTTCCATCGCAATAACGGTTCCGTTTTTAACATGCGGAATTTTTAAAGACACGGCCTCTTTTGCTAAAAGTTCGCGTAAGCATTTACAAAAAGGTTCCCCAAAAGGTGCATGCCCCACAAGGCCGTTTCCGAAGAAAGTATTTGCGCGCAAAGTTGTTTTATCAATAACTTGATCAGGAAAGACTAAAGTTTTAGGCGGCATTTTTTCTGTTAAAGAACCGACGGCGCTAAAAGCCAAAACCACACGTGCGCCAAGTTTTTTTAAAGCATAAATATTTGCACGGTAGGGAACTTCAGTAGGTGTGAAAATATGCTTTCTGTTATGGCGTGCTAAAAAACCGACTTTAACACCGGCAAGTTCGCCCGTAATAATTTTATCAGACGGATTTCCAAACGGTGTTTTAACCGTAACTTCT
The DNA here is from genome assembly GCA_902787065.1 of uncultured Elusimicrobium sp. Lineage (GTDB taxonomy): Bacteria > Elusimicrobiota > Elusimicrobia > Elusimicrobiales > Elusimicrobiaceae > Proelusimicrobium. Next base: position 908 of record CADAFA010000087.1, on the reverse strand, counting down.
TTTTTATTTTTAAGGCCGTCAAGATTACAAAGCCCGCTGCCGCCGATAATACCAACATCTATCATAATACACCCCCTTCATATAACGGGAAATTTTTGAGGAAATTTTTAACTTCTTCCGCAATTTGAGTAAGTTTATTTTCGTCGTTAGCGGCAAGTATTGCACGGTCAATAAATTCGGCAATTTTAATCATATCTTTTTCTTTCATGCCGCGTGTTGTTACCGCCGGTGTACCAAGCCTTATACCGCTTGCAATAAACGGTTTTTGTGTATCATAAGGAATAGTGTTTTTATTGCAAGTTATGCCTGCTTTATCAAGGGCAGCTTCCGCTGCTTTGCCGGTAATGTTTTTGGGAGTTAAGTCAACGCAGAAAACATGGCAGTCCGTTCCTCCTGCGACAATGCGGTAACCTTTATTTTTCATTTCCGCACATAAGGCTTGTGCATTTTTCTTAACTTGTTTTTGATACTCTTTAAATTCAGGTTTTAAAGCCTCCCCAAAACAAACTGCTTTTGCGGCAATAACATGCATTAAAGGCCCGCCTTGCATGCCGGGGAAGACGGAAGAATTAACTTGCTTTAAATATTTTTCTTTACACAAAATTAAACCGCCGCGCGGCCCGCGTAAAGTTTTATGCGTAGTAGTTGTAACGATATCTGCGTATGGCACGGGGCTTGGATATTCGCCTGCCGCAACAAGGCCGGCATAATGGGCAATATCACAAACCAAATAGGCACCGACGGAATCTGCAATCTTTCTTAAATATTCCCAATCAAAAATACGGGAATAATTTGAAGCACCTGCCATGATTAATTTCGGTTTTGCATTTTGTGCGGTTTTATAAGCTTCGTCGTAATCAATTTCTTCCGTATCTTTTCTTACATTAATTTCAAAAAAATAAAAAAAT
>CADAFA010000086.1 GCA_902787065.1 uncultured Elusimicrobium sp. | reverse complement strand
TTGACAAGTAAACAAAAAGCACTTTTTGAACAACTCAAAGAAACCACAATATAACTATTTATACGCTTTATCAATTTCTTCTTTAAACTTGGCGAAATTGCCTTGTTCAATGGCTGTTCTTGTATCTTGCATTAAACGTGTTAAAAAGCGGATATTGTGTATGGAAAGCAGACGGTGGCTTGTAAGTTCGCCGCATCTAAACAAGTGCGATAAATATGCTCGCGAATAATGTTTGCAAGTAAAGCAATCGCAATCTTCTTCAAGCGGTTTTGTATCACTCCGGTAAGCTAAATTTTTGATATTTAATTTTCCGTTACGCGTCATAACCTGACCGTTACGGGCAACGCGTGTGGGCCACACGCAATCAAACATATCCACGCCGTGCGCAATACAATCAAGTATTTCTTGCGGTGTACCAAGCCCCATTAAATAACGCGGTTTTTCAGGCGGTAAATAAGGGGTAGTGTGGGTTAAAGCAAAATTCATTTCTTCCCGTGTTTCGCCGACGGACAGACCTCCGATACAAAAACCGTGCAAAGGCAATTTTGCCATTGTTTTGGCTGCATCTTCCCTTAAATCACCGTAAATTGCACCTTGAATTATGCCGAAAATTAAAGAGTGCGGCACGTTAAAAGAACCGTCTGCATTTTGTTTTATTTTCTGCGGAACAATAGAGTGATATTTTTTTACCGCGCGCTCCGCCCAACGTTTTGTAAGTTCAAGCGCTTTTTTTGCGTCGGCCTTTTTTGATTGCGCAGGTATTAACATATCAAGGCAAGTCCAAATATCAGAGCCTATTTTTTGTTCCGCTTCAATAACACTTTCAGGGGTAAAAAAATGTTTACTGCCGTCGTGGTGGCTTTTAAACCAAACGCCTTCCTCGGTAATTTTTCTAAATTGTGATAAACTGTAAACCTGAAAGCCGCCGGAATCGGTTAAAATGCTTCTGTCCCAATTCATAAATTTATGAAGGCCGCCCATATTTGCCAAAAAATCTGCCGTAGGGCGCAAAAATAAATGGTAAGTATTTGAAAGTAAACATTCTGCGTTCACGTTTCTCAAATCTTCGTCGGTTAAAGCCTTAACTGAGCCTTGTGTTGCAACAGGCATAAAGACAGGTGTATTGATTACACCATGTTTTGTATAAAGTTTACCGCGGCGTGCTTTGCCGTCGGTAGCAAGAATTTGGAAAGGGGAAATAACTTTTGTCATAAAATTGCCATTGAATCTCCGAAAGAATAAAATCTGTACTTTTGTTCAACCGCTTGTGTGTAGGCGCGGTAAATAAAATCTTCCCCTGCAAGTGCGCAAACCATGCATAAAGGGGTGGAATCGGGGAAATGGAAATTTGTTATAAGTGCGTCGATAACTTTAAATTTATAATCACCATAAATAAAAAGGTTCGCCCATTTTTTACCGGGTGTAACGCCGCCGCGACCGTCTGCAAAACTTTCAATAGTGCGCGTGCTTGTTGTGCCAACCGTTATAACGCGGCCTGTTTTATTTTGTTTTGTTTCATTGATTAATTTCGCTGTTTCTGACGGAAGTTCTGCAAGTTCCGCAAGCATAGTATGGTCTTTAGGCTCACCGCGCAAAGGTTTAAAAGTGCCCCAACCCACATGTAAAGTTACGTAAGCAATTTTGACACCTTTTTGTTTTAAGACTTCAAAAACGCGCGGCGTAAAGTGGAAACCTGCCGTCGGTGCCGCAATAGAGCCTTCCGTTTTTGCATAAACTGTTTGATACTTTTCTTTATCCGTTTCTAAACTTTTGCTAAGGCCTGCATGTTTGCGCGCCGCTTCAATATAAGGCGGCAGCGGCATTTTACCGTATTTGTGGGTATAAGGCAAAATGTCTACTTGGTTAAATTCCAAAACAACTTCGCCGTTTTCCTGTTTTGCCAAAACGCGTGCTTCAAGGCCTTCTTCAAAAATTATACGCATATAGGGTTTATATTCACGCAGTAAAACAGCCCAGCAATTATTTTCAGTAGGGCGAACAAGCAAAACTTCAACAAGACCGCCTGTTTCTTTTTTGCCGTAAATTTTTGCAGGGAAAACTTTTGAATTATTTAAAATAAGTAAATCACCGGGGTTTAAAAATTCCGGTAAATCGTAAAAGTGTTTATGGGTTATTGTCTGCTTAGCGCGGTTTAAAACCATTAGGCGGCTCGTATCACGCGGATCAGCGGGATTTTTAGCAATTAAATCGTCAACATTAAATTTTTTAAATCTCTCAAAAGCCATATTAAATTTTTTGAATCTCCGAAGCGGGGTAATAGCGTTTTAAAATTTCTTTATAATTTTTACCGTCAAGTGCCATGCCTTTTGCCCCTTCTTGGCACATGCCTGCTCCATGCCCATAACCGCGGCCTTCAAGTTTAAGCCCGTTAATTGAAGTTAAAAAGCAACTTTTCATAACAGTAGAACCAACGCCGATACGAAAATCATTACAAGAAACTTCTTTTTTAGTTTTATTTGTAATAATCGTCAAAGTTTTAGCACGGCCGGACGGGAATTTTTTTGCAATTTTAATTTTCTTAAAAGTACCTTTAATATTATTTTTTGTCAAAAATTTTTGAACAGTATCTTTATTTAAAGTTGCTTTCCAATTATAAGTTTTTGCATGTTTACAAAAACCGCAAGTGTTGCCGGAAAGCGGTTTAATATTTTCTTTAAGCCATGGTACTGGGTCAGTATGGCCGCCGCAATTTGCATGGTAATAAGTATAAAATTTATTACCTTTATAAGTTAGTACTTGGCCTTTTGTGGCTTCAACTGCCTCTTTGACACTATCGTAAACAGTAAAACTGCCTTTGTACATTTGGCTACGGATATCGCTATACAAATCAAAATCGCCGAGTTTTTTATCTTCTATACTTTTCAAAGTATAAGTTCGCGCTGCAACTGCTTGCGCTTTAAGGGCTTCAACGGGCCAGGAATAGCTCATTTCATAAGGTAAAACACCGAGCAAATAATTTTCAAAATCTAAAATTTCAATGATGTTTACACCGGTTTTTGTCGGCAAAATTTCTAAAGAGCCGTTATATTTATTTTTGTTCAGTTCAAAGTTTGCGCCGCTTTCTGCCAAAATTAAAATAAAGCCTTTTTTTGACTCTAAATTTCCGCAAGTTATTTGCCCTTTTGAATTTTTTATTGTAAAAGTTCCGCCTTTTTTGACTTTATAAAGTTTATTTGTTTCAAGATTTTTTACTTTAAAAGGTGCGCTTGCGGTTAAGTTTACATTATTTTTATCTTCACTGATTAAAACTTTTACATCACGCGCAAAAATATTTGTGGCAAGTAAAGTTAGTCCCAGCAACAAACAAAACTTCTTAAACATTAAAACAAACCGCCTTCGGGTGTCATTTTGCGGCCCAAATGTTTGTAGGCTTTTGCGGTTGCCACGCGCCCGCGCGGTGTGCGTGTTATAAAACCAGCTTTAATTAGGTATGGTTCAATAACATCACTTAAACTGTCTGCCTCTTGTGAAACGGCAATAGCCAAGTTTTCCA
>CADAFA010000085.1 GCA_902787065.1 uncultured Elusimicrobium sp. | reverse complement strand
TAATATCATTATGCGGTTATAAAAATGCCGTATAAATTAATTTAGGAGTGTTTATGAAGAATAAAAAAGGTTTTACGTTGTTGGAATTGTTAGTAGTTGTTTTAATTATTGGAATTTTAGCTGCGATTGCACTACCGCAATATAACAAAGTTGTGTGGAAGTCAAGATATGTCCAAGCAAAGACTTTAGCAAGAAGTATAACAAATTCAGAAGAAATTTATTTTACAAATCATGGGCAATATACAAATAATTTTCTTTCTTTAGACATCGATACAATCCCTGACCGTTATGGGGATACTAAATCTGTAGCATATTTTGATTGGGGGGAATGTGAGTTAGTATATTTTGAAACAAGAAGTGAAGTTCAATGTAGAATTCATAAAAACGGAAAAAGATATTTAACATATTTACTGGAATTTTACAATGGAACATATGTTTTGAATCAAAAAGGTAAGGCAATATGTTTGGCTTACGGTAATGGGGGTAAACCGTCAGCAGAAGATATAAATTATAGAATATGTGTAGAAGAAACAAACAATTTAAATCCACAAAGTTTTGGATCAGACTCCTATTCTTTTGTTTACAAACAATAAAAACTTTACGGCAAAAAATCGAAAAAGCAGAACTTCCTTTTAATTTGCTAAAATATAATTGTAATCAAATTTAAAGGAGATTAATATGAAAAAAACAACCTTAATTGCTTGTGCGGCAATCGCTTTGACTTGCTGTGCTTGCCAATCAGTAGATAAAACTGAAAAAACTAATATTGATTATTCAAAAATCAGTGTTCAAAATGTGATGGATAAATCTGCGGAATTGCGCCAAAATGTAAATGACTACAAAGCCGCGCAAAAAGCAACTGATTCAAACAATGTTGATGCAGGTAAAACCGCTGTTGACACAATTAAAGATTCAGCCAAGGAAAAATATAACGAAGTCAAAAAGCAACTTAAAGACGAAAGAGATGCTTGGAAAGAAACTTTAAATAAATAATGAAAATTAAACGGCCTTACAAAATTTTACTTTGTATAATTAAGGATATTGGCGATGTTTTGCTTACTACCCCGATGGCAGAAGTTTTACACGCCAATTATCCTGAGGCCAAAATAGATTTACTTGCTACCGCTGTTTGCGCGCCCGTTGCAAAAAACAATCCGTTTATAAATGAAGTAATTATCTACGATAAAAAATCACCCTTAAAAATGATTTGCGAAATCAGAAAGCGTAAATATGATTGGGTGCTTGATTTCCTTTCAAATCCGCGTTCTGCGATTTTAACATTTTTTTCAGGTGCAAAACTTAAAGCAGGTAATGAAAGGGGATCACATGCTTTTTATGCCTATAATTTTAAATTTAAATATCCTAAAGGCCCTTTCTATAATTCTGATCTCAAACTTAATTTTATTAAACAATTAGGCATAAGTTGGCCGACTGATCAAGCCCCCTTGGCTAAATATTATTTTAATGATGAATACCCTAAAAAAGTAAAAGAACTTTATCAAACAATCGGTTTAGATTGTGACAATGAATTCCTTTTTGCCTTTTCCCCTTTTGCAACAAGTTTTTTAAGGGAATTGCCTTTACCTTTTTATAAAGAGCTTGCCCTGTTGATTTTAAAAGAATACCCTAAAGCAAAAATTATTACGACGGCAACAGTTCAGCAATCAGACAGATTAAAAGCATTTTTAAAAATTATGCCAAGTAATGTTATTGCTGCTCCTAAGACGGAAACTTTGGAAGATTTAATAACTGTTTTTTCCAAAGTTAAAGTACAAATCGGGCCTTGTGGGGGGGCAAAACATCTGGCCTTAGCAGGCGGAGCAAGAACAGTAGCTTTCAATAATTTAACAGCAGGCTATGCTTGGACGCCAAAGAATCCCCGTTATAAATATATACAAGCACTTGTTAAGTGTAGCCCTTGTTACAATAAGTGCGATGAAATGACCTGCAAAAAAACTGTTACCCCGGAAATGTTTTTTGAAGCAATTAAAGAAGTCCTTAAATATTAAGCTGATAATTTAATGTATGTTATTATTGCACGCCTGAGCGTGTTTTGTTATGTATAAAAAAAGAGCGGTTTTAAAAATCTTAAAACCGCCCTTAAATATTCTCCAAATTCCAAGATTAACGTTTTGAGAATTGGAAACGTCTTCTTGCTTTTGGTTGACCTGGTTTCTTTCTTTCTACCATGCGCGGATCGCGGGTTAAGAAACCGGCTTGTTTCATAACTTTATGATATTCTTCTGACATTGCTGCCAAACCGCGTGCTAAAGCGTGGCGAACAGCACCTGCCTGTGAAGCAATACCACCGCCGTAAACTTTAACGACGGCATCAAAAGTTTTTTCCGCTTTAAGTTCGAGTAAAGGGGACATTGCTGTATGTTGATAGCGGTTATTTGCGCTGAAATACACATTTAAAGGTTTAGCATTAACTAAAATATTGCCTTTACCTTTTGTGAGTTTCGCTTGCGCGACGGAAGTTTTCCTTCTACCTGTTTTTATTTCACTGTTTTGTGCCATATTATCACCTATTTAGAAAATCTACCTGCAAAAGCATGTTCCGCATCAGCGAAGATTCTGAGGCGTTTCATCCTTCTTGCGCGCAATTTATTGTTATCAAGCATACGATAGACAGCAAGTTCAAGAACTCTTGTCGGGTTCTTGGCAAGCATATCTTTAAAAGGAGTTTCTTTACCGCCTTTTGCGTAACCTGAGTGTGATAAATAAACCTTTTCAATGGCTTTATTTCCGGTAACTTTTATTTTAGCCGCATTGGTTACTACGACGAAATCGCCACAGTCAATATGCGGGGTAAAAGTTCTTTTATTTTTACCCATTAAGCACACCACGATTTGTGTAGCGAGGCGGCCTAAGGTTTTACCGTCGGCATCAAAGTGATGCCATTTTCTTGTTGATTCCACTTCTTTAACGGAAGGGAGTGTTGTTTTTGTCATTTTATACCTTTGTGTTTTATAGGATTTGACTCGGGTCCTATTATCACAATTTTACTTCGCGCGACCACAGCGCGAAAAATTTTTAATTTAGAACTTTGTTACATAAAAAATTTGGTTGGGATAGGATTCGAACCTATGTAGGGCGTAGCCCGACGGTTTTACAGACCGTTGCTTTTGACCACTCAGCCACCCAACCTAAATTTAAAAAACAAAGAACTAAAAAAAGTTTAAATACTTCCTAAACTTGATAATTAATTATAGCAAATATTTCGGTGCAAGTGCAAATAAATTTAAATTTCCGTCGGGATGTTTATAAATATTTTAATTTCCCTCCGCCCGCCACGCGGGTGAGGGTAATAAAAAATCCCCCGCGTCAAATTTTAACGCGGGGGAAATGTTTTTTATTTGAGTGATGTTATATGTTGAATTTTATTTTAGTGGTTCCAAGAGCACTATTAAGTTCGTCTACTAGTGCTTTCATTTGTCTTTCAGCTCTTCCATCGCAATTCATCCTGTTTTGACAATATTTTTCTTGATCGTCATCACCAATCAAGGTTATTACGACATACCTATCTTTTAGAGCATCACCCTTACTAGCATCGAAAGGTTCACTTGCATCGTCTGAACCGCAGGGTCTAGATACGAAGGTAAAATCCCCTCCGCTTAATGACAAG
>CADAFA010000084.1 GCA_902787065.1 uncultured Elusimicrobium sp. | reverse complement strand
CTGCAGTATTAATATCCAAAGTGGTAGATAAGAAAGTCACACCTGCACCTGCATACCAACTTACATTTTTTATACCGCCATCTCTTTTATAATAAACAGAGATAGGAAAAGCTACCGTATCTTCTTCAACTTTAGCAGCAAATCTTTCATATTTGTTTTGACCGTAAATATCAAAACCAAAACGTAAGCCGAGTTTGTTGACAGAACCGGTTGTTTCTAATGTTTCGCCTTCAAGATCCCATTCATATAAGCCTTCAAGGACAAAAACACCTGGTGCTTTGGTAATTTCACCACCTAAATTATCAAAGGCGTCTTTCAAAGCTTTCGGGTCATTTTGACCGACACCGAGCTTAACACCCAAGCCCCAACCGCCGGCAAAAGAGGCCACGGAAAGAGCGCATACTGCTAAAACTGCAACCAACAATTTTTTCATAACACACTCCTATTTAAGTTTTAACTACAAATTAATTATAGCAAAAAAAATCTGTAATTGTATGGGTATAAGCCGAAGGTAAAGTATTAACTTCAATAATTTTACCGCCGTTTTGCTTTACAAGATGCGGTAAAGCACAAGCCGGCATAACTTCCCCTGAAGTACCGATGACAATCATCAAATCACTTTGCTGCGCTAAAGTAACGGAATCTTGATAAACTGCGGGGGGGATACCTTCCCCGTAAAACACAAAATCAGGTTTCAGCAAACCTTTGCAAGCAGGGCAAGAAGGTAAATCTTCCTTTAAATTTACTTCTGAAACTTTATATCTTTTACCGCAAACAAGGCAAGTTAAATAGCTTAAAGTACCATGAAACTCATAAACAATTTTGCTGCCTGCTTCCTGATGCAAATTATCAATATTTTGCGTAACTATGCCCTTTAAAAGGCCTACCCTTTCCATTTTTGAAAGAACTTCATGCGCCTTGTTTGGTTTGCTTTGCGCTGTCATAGAATAAAAGATTTTTTTAATTTCCGCCCAACTTTCTTTGGGGTGGGAATTGAAGAAATCTATTTCAATATATTTGGGATCATACTTTTCCCAAAGGCCGCCTTTACCGCGAAAGCAGGGTATACCGCTTTCGACAGAAATACCTGCCCCAGTAAATGCCGTAATAAATTTTGCTTGTTTAATTAAATCTAAAACTTTTTCCATAAATTACCTCCGAACTTAATAACCATATTATATAAAATATCGGTAATTTACATGTTTTATTTATTACTTACGGTGCTATTTAGGTTTGTTATTAATCTCTATTTGCTTAAAGGTTGTAAGTTAAATTTCGGAGTAACTTTTAAACTATCCGGAATAATCAAAGATGTGTTATATTCTAATTTCGGTTCAAAATTATTTAATCTCGGCTGTGAAAGCACCGGTTGTGTAAATGTCGGCCTCGGTAAAGCTAAGGTAGTAAAAGCAGGGTTATGTGATTCAGCTACCAAACCTAAAGGCCCTATTAAATTTCCCCGATTAATAGTTCTTAAGGCAGTTTTCGGACGCATGCCCAAATAAGCCAATCCTCCTCCTAAGGCTATCGCTGCCATAGGAATGCCCAAAGTATTTTTAGAAGCAGTATTTTTTAAACTAATCATATCACTTTTATCTTCTAAGTTTAAACCTTCTATACTCCTGTCCGACACTTTGCCGTATATATAAGGCACTGCAGACATACCGAAAAATACCGTCGGGTAAGAAACGTCCCAACTTGTTACAACGCGGGTTGGCAGACTTAATTCTTTTGCTAATTTAACATGCCCGAATCGTAAAATACTGCTTGTTAATTGTGCAAATCCTATTGAAGTTAAGGCCATACCCATGGTGAAAGAAACAGGATCATCTTTCTTCATCATCATATATCCACCCGTACCGGCAAAGGCAAGAGATAACGTTACCATATTTCTATATCCAAGCAAATTATCGCCACCTACTAATCTCAAATAAGGTTTTGAATTTATTCTTGTAAAGAAAGCGGGCACCCCTATACCTAACATTGCAATAACAGGAACTAAGGACTCCGTTTCAACTTCATTCCTTACATACTCATTTGATTTTGAAGTTGCGTAAGAGTACAATAATGAGCTCTCCGCACCGGCAAGCAAAGCACTTGACAGTGTCAAGGCTCGCATATCTTTGCTAAATAAAACACCGTAAGAAGCACCAGCCTCTTTAAAGAAACCTTTTGCTCCCCCTATCTTATAACCCATTTCTTTTCCGATTTTTTTATTAAAATGACTCTTCTGTAACCAATATAAAGAAATAGTGGATATTGCAAGTGTTACAGGATAGGAGAAGGAAAAATCAAACCAATGTTTTTTCACCTCTTCTCCGTTATCATTTAAGTATATGGAACCATCTGCATTTTTAAAATATTTTGGCTTCCATTCATCAATTGCTGCGCCTAAAAGCGGTGGTATAATCATCACAAAACCAGAAATACTCTTAAATGCAACTGCTTTTAAAGTACCGCTACCGCCGCCGATAGATTGAATTAAGGGAGAGTAAGAACCTCGGGTTAAAGTTGTTGCCAACCCGATTAAAAATGCCGATGGATACAAGAAATACGGGCTTGGTTTTTCAAAAGGATTATCTGATTGTATGCCACCAAAACCTGTGAATCCCGCGGCAATAGGAATTGCCAAAGAAACCAATGAAAGCCCTATAGATGCCTTTAATATTTTTATAGCGCCATAACTTTTAACTAAAGGTGACACAAATGGTGTTAAAGCGGAAAGTAAATAAGGAAATACCAGAGAGATAAGAGCAAGCTGTTCGGTTTTCATTTCTGGATAATTTTTTCGCAAAGGTCCAACCAACCCGGTGGATGCAGCACTCAAAGAAACCACTGATTGGAAATACAAGGCATTTATCTTATTTTTGCCGCCTATCAACCTAATATTAAAAGGTGGGGTTAAATTATTTGATTGCGAAAATTTTAACATATTCCCTAATTGGTATTTAGGTAAGTAAAAACTGCCTTTTAAAGTAACTGGTAAAGTTTCGCCGTTACTGACGGCAGTTAAAATACCTCCTTCAATATCTTCTTGTAAAATAATTTTTACGCCATCGTATTTCTTATAAGTTTTTAAAGTAATGCCGGTTGCCCTTTCTATGCCGTTTTCAACTAGAAATACTTGGCCTTTACCGCTAAATATTTTTTCCTTACTGCCAAAGACACGTTTAACATTTCTAACCCAGAAATTATTTGATTCTTTAGGCAGGAATTTTAATTCTATTTTATTAAGCGATTTTGTTGCATTGGCAATTTCGCCGATATTTCCTAATTTTGCCGGATTAGTAGTATTTAAAGGCGCTGCAGACATGCGAATAAGATTCTTTAAACTTTCAGAATCGGCAAAACTTAATTTAAAAGCAGACAAATCAATTGCCTCACTTTCATTTTTTAAGAATTTGATTACGAACCTTCCATCTTTTTCTGCAACAGAAACATATTTTGGTACATCTTTGGCAAAAGCAGGCATCTTTTCATCTATAACAAAATCTATTCCGAGCTTTTGGTTATTTATACCTTTCTCTTCAAAAACAGGTATAGTTAAAGGATTTTTGGAAAAGTCTCTTCCTGCATTTTTAGCAACAATATTGGCGATATTGGTATCTGCCTCGGCTAAAGGTTTGGCAAAATCTGCACTATGAAAAAAATCATTTAAAATTTGTTTATCTTTAACACCGAAAGGAGAGCGGGCAATAGTTTGTTCCAACTCTTCAAGGAATACTTTACTATAATTTGGTTTTTTACCGAACATTCTTGCCACTCTGTATTTGCTATTAGCCTCAACCGTTGCCGCATCTATGATTTCCCCAACAGCTAGCATAGCTTGTTTTGAGTACCCCAAATTACCAGAACTTTCCCTCAAAATAAAAGCAGAAGTTTCTCTATCATATATTACCTGCCCGGCAATACCACGTAAATTAGGGGTAACATCTCCGCCCCTGCGAACAAAACTTAAAGAAAGCGCCTCATATTCATGTACCGCATTGGTATATTGAGAAGCATTTCTTAAAGTATTTATTCTGATGGTAGATTTATACTCTACCGGAATCTCCCTAAAACTTTTAGCCAAATTGGAAATTTTTACAACTACTTTTTGTCTCATGAAAACT
>CADAFA010000083.1 GCA_902787065.1 uncultured Elusimicrobium sp. | reverse complement strand
AAAGCAAGTCGAACATTTTTTACGACGGGAAAATAAAAATACTTTTAAAAAATAAAAAACGGAATTTTTGATTTTACAAAAAATAATTCCTCTAATTTTCGCCCCACACTTTGCGGAGCAAAGTGGGAGGGAATTATAGGAAGTATTTTGTTTAATAAAGCAAAACCAAGAACAAAAACCCGACAAGTATTTTTAGGAAAAATTTTAGATCTTTAAAATATTCCAATAAAAAAGCCCCCGCAAGCACATGCTCACGGGGGCCGAATTGAACCAAACTATTTAAGATGAGTTCCGACAATCTTTGTCATTTCAAACATATTAACTTGATTTTTGCCAAATACTGCTTTTAAAGTTTCATCGGCATTAATCATGCGTTTGTTGTTTGCATCTTGTAAATTGTTCTTTTTAATGTAAGCCCAAAGTTTTTTGACAACTTCGGTTCTCGGTAACGGATTGGAACCAACTACCTTTGCGAGTTCTGCGCTCGGTGTGAGCGGTTTCATAAATGTTGCGTTTGCTTTTGCCATAATAATTCTCCTTTTTGTATTTTCTTATATTGTACTAAATTATTTAACAAGTTCTGCAAGTTTCGGTGCAGCACTTAAAATTTCTTGAGAGCAACCGTCTTTAAACTTTTCAAAGTTCTTAACGAAAGCTGCTGCAAGTTCCTGGTATTTTTTGTAATACTCGTCCTTACTCGGCCAGATATTTGCCGGTTGTAAAATCTCCGTAGGAACGCCTTCGCATTCACAGGGGATTTCAAAACCAAACACATTATCTTTTACAAAATTAACTTTTTCAAGTTTACCGTCTAAGGCGGCATTCAAAAGCGCACGGGTATATTTAATACTTATGCGTTTACCAATACCATAGGGGCCCCCTACCAAGCCCGTGTTAACGAGCCAGCAGTTTGCGTTATGCTTTTCAATTTTCTGTTTTAAAAGTTCGGCATATTTGGAAGGATGAAGTGCCATAAAAGGCCCACCGAAACAAGTACTGAAAGTTGTTTGCGGTTCTTTTACGCCCTTTTCCGTTCCGGCCACTTTGGCGGTATAACCACTGATAAAGTGGTACATTGCCTGTTCTTTTGAAAGTTTTGAAATCGGCGGTAATACACCAAAGGCATCATAAGTGAGGAAAATGATGTTTTTTGGGTGCGGCCCGCGTTCTGAGGGAACAGCATTATCAATATATGTAAGAGGGTAAGAAGCGCGGGTATTTTCAGTTATTGCGGCACTGTCAAGATCTAAACAACGTGTGTTTGCGTCAAAGACAACATTTTCCAAAATAGTGCCAAAGCGATGTGTTGTTGCATAAATTTGCGGTTCTGCTTCAGCGGAAAGTTTAATAACTTTTGCATAGCAGCCGCCTTCAAAGTTGAAAACACCGTCATTATCCCAACCGTGTTCATCGTCGCCGATAAGACCGCGATTAACATCAGCGGATAAGGTGGTTTTGCCTGTACCTGAAAGACCGAAGAACAAAGCGCTGTCATTATTTTTGCCGACGTTAGCGGAACAGTGCATTGTCATAATACCCCTTTGCGGGAGCATATAATTCATGACAGTAAAAATTGCTTTTTTACTTTCGCCTGCATAGGCGGAACCTGCAATTAAAACAATTTTTTTGTTAAAGTTGATTAAGATTGCAGTTTCACTTTCTGTACCATCGGTTTTAGGGTCTGCTTTCAAATTAGGTAAAAAGACAACCGTAAATTGCGGGATAATATTTTGCCTTTCTTCCGGTTTAGGTTGAATAAACATATTGCGGGCAAAAATATTATGCCAAGCATATTCGGAAATTACACGGATAGGCATCCTTGAAGCTTCTGCTGATCCGACATAGGCATCACGTACAAAAAGATCAATATTTTCCATATACTTTTTGGCTTTTTCAAAAAGAATATCAAAATACTTTTCTTCTATCGGTTTATTGCTTTTATTCCACCAGATTTTATTTTCAACTTCCGGGGTTTTAACAAAAAACCTATCGTTTGGGGCACGGCCGGTCAATTTACCGGTTTCCGTGCAAAAGGCACCGCCGTGAGTGATATTACCTTCCCCTTTAGCAAGGGCCATTTCATATAACTCTTCAGTATTTAAATTCCAATAAACTGTTTTATTGGTTTTTATACCAATATTATCTAAACCATATTTGCTTGCATAAGCACTAGCATTAATCTTCTTCATAATTACCAATCCTTTTTAACTAATTTGCCGCCAATTTCAATAGGCTCGGTGGCATTTTTATCCAAAGCCCAAATCATGCGCCTTAAACCTTCGCGGATATTTTCTTCACTGGCACAATAGCTGATACGGACATAACCATCTATACCGAAATTCGCCCCCGGCACAACGGAAAGCATAACTTTATCAAGCAAGAATTCAGCAAAGGCCATAGAGCTTTTGTTGTATTTTGAAATGTTTACAAAGGAATAAAAGGTCCCTTGCGGTGTCATAACTTCAATATCTTTAATTTTGGCAAGTTCGCCAAGCAGGACATTCCTGTTATGTTCCAAATTTTTGCGGAGTTCTTCAATAACACCCTGGTCACCTTCCAAAGCACCCAAAGCACCGGCTTCACAAAGGGAACTGTTGCAAGAGGTTGTTTGCGCCTGCATGCGGCCCATGGCAGCAATAAGTTCGGCATTAAAAGAAACACCCCAACCGATACGAAGCCCTGTTAAACCATATAATTTTGACACACCATTAACAGCCAAAATATTTTGCGGATTTTTGGCATATTTAAAAGGACTTACATATTTATTATTGTCAAAAACAAGACGGTTATAAATATCATCTGTTAAAAGCCAAATATTTTTTTGTTCACAAAGTTCCACGACAGCTTTAACAAAAGCTTCTGGGTACATTAAACCGCTGGGGTTATTGGGAACATTAATCATTATTGCTTTCGTTTTTGATGTAACTTTGCTGAGTAAATCTTCCAAAGTTATTTGAAGGCCTTTTGAAGGGCGGACTTCAACCGGAACACCGCCGACAAGTTTAATCATTTCCGGGTAACTTACCCAATAAGGAACGGGGTAAATTACTTCATCGCCGGGGTTAACCGTACAAAGTAAGAAATCATAAATTGCCTGTTTCGCACCGACGGAAATTACCACATTTTTATTTTCTACCTCTATACCGTAGACATCTTTAGTAAATTTGGTAACTGCCTTTTTTAGTTCAGGCGTGCCGGACGCAGGCGAATATTTTATTTTGCGGCTTTGGGCTTTTTTGACCAAGGCCTCAACGGCAGCAATAGGGGCAGGGAACTCCGGTTCACCGCCGCCGAGATGGACAATAGGTTGCCCTTCTTTTTTTAATGCTGCGACTTTTGCATTTAATTTTAATGTAGGTGAATCACCTATTTGGGTTGCTTTATTACTTAATTTCATAAGTATATTATACAAATAATTGAGCAACTAAAAACAAATATTGTAAAATATATGTATATTAAAAAACGGAGATTTAAAATGATTATCTTATCCTTAAATTGCGGAAGTTCCTCAATCAAATATAACCTCTTTGATTGGGACCAGAAAATGAATATCGCCGTCGGGCTTATTGAACGCGTCGGCTATCAAGATGCTCAAATGACACAAGAAGCCCCCGGTAAAGAAAAATATGAAGTAACCTTCAATTGTCCTGACTTTAAAGTGGGTATTGAAAAGGTTTTAAGTTCTTTAACAGATCCTAAAATCGGGGTTATTAAAGATATGTCTGTTTCGGGCAA
>CADAFA010000082.1 GCA_902787065.1 uncultured Elusimicrobium sp. | reverse complement strand
TTTTACGGTCTTTTATGCGGAACTTTGGCGGTGGTGCTTATGGTGAGTTTCCAGCACTTTGAAAATTTTTACCAACCGCAAATTGTTGCCCGCCCGAAATATAAACAAATACCTGTCGAAGAAAAAGCACTTGATTTAAAACCGCAAAGGGTAACATTTTCTTATGTTTCCCCGTCGGCAAAAGAAGTACAGCTTGTTGGGGATTTTAATGCTTGGGGTGCATACCCTTTAACTTTAAATAAAAGTGAAAACGATATTGAAATTTTTAATTTAACTCTTGCTTTACCGACGGGGAAATATAAATACCGCTTTTTAGTTGACGGTAAAAATACACTTGATGAAAGTGTTGCAAAAATTGATTTTAACGGCGAAATTTTTAATATCTTAGAGGTTAAATAATGCAAAAATTAAAATTAACTTCTTCCTCTGTTGATGAAACAAAGACCATAGCACGCAAAATTGCTACCCTTTTAAAAGGGGGGGAAATTTTGTTTTTTGAAGGCCCTATCGGCGCCGGCAAAACCGTGATGGTAAAAGAAATTGTTAAAACTTTCGGGGTTAAAAAAACGCCGGTAAGTGCAAGTTTTTCTTTGCTCAAAAAATATAAAGGCAAAAAATTTAATTTATACCATGCTGATTTGTTTCGGCTGGAAGAAGGGGAAATGTTTAACCTCGGTTTTGAAGAAATGCTTGAAGATCAAAACGCAGTTTTGCTTGTTGAGTGGCCTGAGCCGGCAAAAAACTTTTTCCCGTCTGCGCGGCTTGAAATAACAGTTACTTTACTTGAAGGCGATAAAAGGGAAATTACCTTAAAAGCACTTGGTAAAAAAGCACAAAATTTACTTGAGGTTTTATGCAAAAAATAACAGATAATGATTTAACTTTGATGTTAGACAGTTCCACCGCCCCTTTGCTTGCGGTGCTTGTTTCAGATGGTAAAATTTATGCAGCCAGCAAAGACGGTATTAAGCAGGAAGAACTTTTGTTTCCGTTACTCAACAGGCTTTACAGAAAAGCCGGTAAAAAATTTAAGGACACAAAAAACTTTTTTTTCATAAAAGGCCCGGGGCGTTTTACGGGGATTAGGATCGGTGTAACATTAGCCTCAATGCTTGCAGAAATTAACGGTACAAATATTGCAAGTGCAGATATTTTTAAGGTGCTTGGCCCAGCTGTTTTGGAAAGTGCTGATTTTAAAAAATGGCAAGCCAAAAACCCTGAAGGCAAAGCAGTGATAATTTTGCCTGCTTTTAGGGAAGAATATTTTGCGTGTTTTGTGGGTACAAACACACCGAAATGGCTTAGTATTGAAGATTTAAATAAAGAACTTTCCGCGCAAAAAGTGCCTTTGTTTTTAGCCGGTTGGGCCGGGGAAAAAGAGCCCCTTAAAAAATATTTCGGCAAAAATTACAGCTATTCAAAAACTAATTTTTTAACGCCTGAAATTTTACTTGAAGCCGCAAAAAAATATTTAGGCAAACAAAGTAAAGAAGAAGTTCTAACTCCGCTTTATCTAAAACCGGCGCGTTTTGAATTATGCGGGAAATAATTGAATTTTCCGGTGGCAATGTTGCACAAGCACTTGCTGAAATTTGCACGCAAGCAAAAACCGCAGCTGCTTGGAAAGCTGAAGATTTTCAAACCGAAGCCGGGCAAAAAAACTCAAAAATATTTATTTTAACCGAAACAGAAAACAATAAAAAAACAGTTCTTGGTTTTTGCGCCGCGCGGTTTGTTGTGGATATAGCGGAAATTACAAATTTCGCCATTTTGCCGCAAATGCAGCACCAGTATTTAGGAACAGAAATTTTTACACATACGTTAAATTTTTTAAAAGCACAGGGTGTAAAAGAAATTACTTTGGAAGTATCATCTAAAAATAAAACAGCACAGGGGTTTTATAAAAAATTTAAATTTATTTGTGTTAATAAACGTAAAAATTTTTATAATATAGGGGAGGATGCGCAAATCCTCAAACTTAATTTATGAAGATAAAAACTACTATTTTTTTATGTTTACTTTCCGTGACCCTTTGTGCATGGGAAAGTAATTTTGAACTATCTGAAGACGCCCAAAAACAAGCTGATTTTTACAATAAATTTTTGCAAGTTTTAAATTTAGAAAGGGCAGGGAAACCGTCAGAGGCCCTTATAACATTAAAAGAACTTTTGGACCAAAACTCTAAAGATAAATATTTGGTTCATGAATACTGTTACCTGGCGCTTGATAATAAAAAAGAAGAATTTAATTTTTGCAAAAAGGCCCTTGAAAATATAAAACAAAAAACTTGGCAAAACCATGTTATCTTGGGGGATTATTATTTACGCGAAGGCAGTTTAACTCAAGCTTTAAATGAATATGAAAAGGCGCTGAAATTAAACCCGGAAAATTTGGAACTTTCCTTTCATTATGCAGGAATTTTGGCAAGTAAGGACCAACAGTCTGCAGTAAATTATTTGAAAAATTTAGCCAAAACTTACCCGCAAGCAGATAGTTTTATAATTTTGAAAATCGCAGACATTTATCTAAAAAATAAAGAGGAAGATAAGGCGGTAACATTTTTAGAAAACAGCTTAAAAACGGCACAAAATAAAGAAGGAATTTATTATGCTTTGGGCAAGATTTATGAATCGAAACAAGATACAAAAAAACTTTATACCTTATGCCAGGCGATGTATGAGGACGGTTTAGCAGACACAGATGTTTTAGAAAAGTTAGGCACTTTTGCAGTAATGGAAAATGATGAAGAAAATGCGCGAAAATATTTTACAAAACTTTTAAATTTAGACGGAGCAAACCCTTATGCGGCGCGGTTTTTTGCAGTTCATGAACAGAATCAAGGGCGTTATGAAAGTGCTTATAATTACATCAAAAAAGCACGCGATTTTGATACAAACCCCACTCTGCAGGTTAAAGCCGGTTATTATTTAAGTATGCTTTCAAAACAAGAGGAACTGCTTGAATTAATGGATAGCGCCCACAAAAAATTTGCGGATAATCAAGAAATTTCTTATTACTATGCCTTGGCTTTGACAGATGCAAAAAAGTATAGACAAGCTGAAAAAGTTTTTGAACAAATTTTAAAAACTTCTCCTGAAAATCAACTTGTGCTTTTAAATTATGCCTCTTTACTTTTTGAGCGAAAAAAATATAAAAAAATGGAAGAAACTTTACACAAATTGTTAAAAATAAACCCCGAAAATGCGGAGGCATTAAATTTCTTGGGATATTTTTTAGTAGATGAAGGAAATAAAAAAGATTTGGAAGAAGGTTATAAATTAATTTCTAAGGCTTTAACTTTAAAACCAGGGGAGGTTGCTTACCAAGATTCACTTGCCTGGTACTATTTTAAAATTGGCAAATATGAAGAAGCTAATAAAATTTTAGCTGCTTTACCAGACGTTAAAGATGAAGAAATTTATTTACATAAAGCTGAAGTTGCTTATGCCTTAAAAGACTTTGAAAATGCTATCCAAAATTATGAAAACGTGTTAAAAATAAACCCCAAAAATAAAGTGGCAAAGAAGGGGTTAAAAAAGGCAAAAAAGGGGATGTAAAAAGTTGTTGGCATTTTTGCTCAAAAGTTGCTAAAATGTACATAGGGTACCTTAATGATATATAGTAACATATCAAAAAAGAGATGTCTCTCATTGTCATTGCCTATTTTAGGGGTGTTGTGTTTTATTATTTTTTGTACAGTAAATGCAATTGCCCAAACGGCAATGGTTACTAATAATTTTGTTTATTATCCGGAACCGAATGTAGATTCCAATTATCAG
>CADAFA010000081.1 GCA_902787065.1 uncultured Elusimicrobium sp. | reverse complement strand
TAACTGTTAAGCCAATTTTTTACGGCAGTTTGCACAAATTGTGCATCTTTTTGCGCGGTATGGCCGTAAATTGCTAAACCTTTATGAACGATAGATTTAGGCAAAGCTTTTTTTAGGGCAGATTCGGAATGCCCCATAACACTGCCTTCATGCGTGGCAAAAGGGTAAATTTGTTTGCCTTCCATATTATAACTTTCCAAAAAAGTATAAACGGGCATAGGGGCATCACCCCACCAGATAGGGAAACCTAAATATATGGTATCGTAATCGTCCATATTATCTACATGACCGACAATTTTCGGGCGGGCATTATTTTTAAACTCTTCTTGTGCAACATCTGTACATGCTTTGTAAGCATCCGGGTATGGTGTTACTGGTTTAATTTCAAACAAAGTACCGTTTGTTTGACGGGCAATTTCTTGTGCCACTTTATGAGTGTTACCAACTTTTATACTTCCTACACCATAATTATCACCAGTTTTTGAAAAGAAGGCAACTAAAACTTTTTGTGGCTTTGGTTTAGATTCTTGTTGAACAGGTTTTGAATCCTGCGTTTTTGTACAACCGATAAAAAGACAAAGCGGTAAAAATAAAGATAAAAATGTTTTCATAAAATTCCCCTAAACTTATTATAACTTTTTTTAGCACCGTTTTGTTTTTATTTCCAAATAAAAACCCCCGGGATTAACCGGGGGATTACAGTTAATAACAAACTTATTTTACATCGCCCATCCAACGTTTTAAAGGATTCATAATAAATATGAGTATAATTGATGCTGCCAAAGGCGCAACAATTAATCCGCCGAAAAACGCTTCATTGCTGATTTGCCCAAATAAACTTGAATAATAACCTGCAAGTTTATTTGATGCGGCATTTGCAGTTTTCCACACAGCCATTAAAATACCGACAAACTGCACCGGCGCAAGTTTCGTTACCAAGGACAAGCCGACAGGTGATAGACATAATTCACCGGTAGTAAAAGCAGCATAAGCAAAAATTAAATAGAACATGCTTACTTTAATGCCAGGGCCCATTTTCATAGCGGCAAGCAGTAAAATTAAATAACCTATTGCAAGCAACCATAAGGCAATAACAAATTTTGCCGGGGAAGAAGGCTCTTTTGCTTTCTTTGCCAAATCAAGCCATAATTTGGAAAATAAGGGGGCAAACAAGACAACAAAAACCGGGTTCAAACTTTGGAACCAGGTGGCAGGTATTTCCCAAGTTTTACCAAAGATATTTATAACCCTGTCAGTATATTCATAAGCAAATAAATTTAAAGCCGCACCGGATTGTTCAAAAGCCGTCCAGAAGAAAATTACAAAAAAGGCCAAAATAAAAATAACGGCAATTTTTTTCTTCTCTTCTAAAGTAAGCGGAACTTTTTTGACTTCTTTTGTTTCCGTTTTAATTTTTTGGGGTTTATCCCCTTTGCCGGCAAAATATTTTTCTTTGCCCCAAAGGAAAATAATTAAACCTATAATCATTGCAAGCCCGGCAAGCCAAAAACCATAACGCCAACCAAACTTTTCCCCAATACCTCCGCCGATAATACCGGCTAAAAATGCACCCAAATTAACGGCCATATAAAATATGGTAAAACCGCCATCACGGCGCGGATCTTGCTTTTCATATAAAGTACCGACCAAAGTTGTAATACTTATTTTAAAGAAACCGTTACCCATTATTAAAAAGCCAAGGGCAGTATAAATCATACCGATATTTTCAAAACCGAGCAAAAATTGCCCAATGATTATCATCAAAGCACCCCAAATGATAGATTGCTTTTGACCGATAAATTTATCCGCCACATAGCCACCGATTATACCTGAAAGGTAAACCAAACTTGTAAAGGTACCATATAAATTTGAAGCATCAGCCCTATCTATTTTTAAAGCATAAACGAAGTAAAGTATGAGCAAAGCACGCATGGCATAATAGCTAAAACGCTCAAACATTTCGGTTACACAAATCAACCACAAACCTTTCGGGTGTGTTTGATTAATTGCATTTTGTTCCATATATTCTCCTGTTAATTTTCTAAATTTAGAGACAAAAAACCCCGAATTATTTCGGGGTTTTAAATACTTATTTCTTTTTTGCTACTTTTTTTGTTGCTTTTTTTGCAACTTTTTTTACTGCTTTCTTTGCAGCTTTTTTCTTTACGGGCATTTTCATTTCTCCTGCGTTAAGATATATACTTCACAAATAATAATATAAAAAAAAATTTAAAAATGCAAATTTTTTTTAAAAAATCATGCAAGTAATTTTAAAAATTTCACTTCTGTCCGTCGGAAAAACAAAAATATTACTTTTAAAAAATATTTTTAAAAATAACTTGACATTTAAAATTATTTTATAACAATTACAGATCTTCCGTTACTTTCTTGTTTGTTATAAGGGTCTTTAATTTCTTTACCATCAACAATGAACATGTAGCGATAAGTGCCGGGGGAAATTGTTAAAGTAGTTTCCCAAACACCTTTTACTTTTTTAAGATCACGCGGTTTTGTGGAAGTAAATCCGCTGACGATTGCAACACTTTTTGCTTCATCAAAATACCTAAAAGTAACTTGGCGCCATTTGCCTGTGCCGGAAATTGTAAAACTTTCTTTTTCAACTTTAGTTTTTGTTTCTGCCGGTGTTTTAGTTTCCTTAGTTTCTTTTTGAGGCAAAGGTTTTGTTTCTTCCTTCGGTTGAGTTTTTACTTCGGGAGTTTTTTCTTTCTTAACGTCTTTTAAAGGTTCTTGTTTAATTTCTTTAACTTCTTTTTTGGGTTCTTGCACAGAATGTTTTGATAAATCAACTTCTTCCAAAACAACTTCTTCCGTTTTAACATTACGGTTGATTTGAATTGCTTTTTTATCTGCATTTACAAAAGAATTATAAATAAGGTAACTGAAAACGCAAAGGGCAATAAGGTCCACAAAAATCAAAACGAGCCACAATTCCTTTGAAGATTTTTTGCTTTCAAGATTATTTCCTTCCATAAGAACCCCTTTAGAGAAAGCGGGCGAAGGGAATCGAACCCTCGTCTAAAGCTTGGGAAGCTTCCGTTCTACCATTGAACCACGCCCGCATACATATATTTTAGCAAAAAAATAAGGAATATGCAGTATTTAGTTTTACGTGTTGTGTTACCGCATTATGTACACAAACGCATATAACGCGCTTGTATATTTAAGTAATTTTCAATTTTTTATTTCCTAGAATATAGAAAATCGCTTTACTCCTATACCTCTGGGTATTCGTAGTAAAAGAAAAATTGAAAATTCCTCAAAAATACTTACCGGGTTTAATTACATGGTTTTGCTTTAATAAAAAACAAAAAAAACATTAATACACCCAAAAAACAACAAAAGCCCGCAAAGCAAACTTTGCGGGCTTTAAAATTAACTAATTGTTAATTATTTTCTGTTTTGTTCCACTAATTTTTTGTTAGCGGTAATATCAAGTTCTACACGGCGGTTTTTGGCGCGGCCTGCTGCTGTACTATTGTCAGCAATAGGATTTTTAACACCATAACCTTTATAGTTTAAGGAACTTGTTTTTAAACCATTGTCCAAGATAAAATCATAAACTGCTTTTGCTCTTTGTTCGGAAAGAGTTTGGTTATAAGCAACTGTACCGGTAGAATCAGTATAACCTTTAACTACAATAATATTTTCAGGATATTTCTTGAGTACGCGATTTAAATCGGTCAAAGTTTTCTTTGATGCATCAGATAATTCCGCACTGCCTGTTTCAAACAAAATATCGTTTTTCAATGTAACGGTAATACCGTTTTCATCTTTTTTGACATCTGCGATAGCGGCAAGTTCTTTGGCTTGCTTATCATAATAGTTACCAATTAAACCACCGGTTGCA
>CADAFA010000080.1 GCA_902787065.1 uncultured Elusimicrobium sp. | reverse complement strand
TGTAGCAAAATTAAAAATGCCGTAATATGTAAATATGGAGAAATAAATTATGAATAAAAAAGGTTTTACATTGTTGGAATTGTTGATAGTTGTTATTATTATCGGTATACTTGCCGCAATTGCACTTCCGCAATATCAACTAGCACGAGATAAAGCGGAATTTATGAAATATCAATCAATGGGGGCTTCACTTCGCGATGCTTATGATGATTATGTTTTAATACATGGGGTAGCAACAGCTAATTTTGATAAA
This sequence comes from uncultured Elusimicrobium sp., assembly GCA_902787065.1. Taxonomy (GTDB): domain Bacteria; phylum Elusimicrobiota; class Elusimicrobia; order Elusimicrobiales; family Elusimicrobiaceae; genus Proelusimicrobium. The sequence goes on along the minus strand of CADAFA010000080.1, from coordinate 3,628 downwards.
CTCTCTATTACACTACCTAGTGATTTCAGGAGAGTATACGGTGGCGTCAATACTTCCATACAATGCTTTCAAAATTCTGATATGTTTTGTTGCATGTCTAAATCAACCGCAAGCAGTAGCGGCTTAATAAACTGCGGTAAAAATGATTTATCTGTTATATATCAACAATACTTTTTCTATTTAAATAATACTCCGGCAAACCGCAGAGGTCTTTGTTTGGCATTGCCAAATAATGCAAGGGCTAACCGCCTGTGTCGTGCATTAAGCAGTACAACTACACATTGGACAACAAATACTTGGACACCAAGCGGTATTGATAACACTTATAATAATTATTATCTTAAATAACCCATAAAAACACCCGTTGAGCTTAAACCCAACGGGTGTTTTTTTGTGTCAATTTTAAAAAATAATTTATAAAAATTATTTCTTTTCAGCCGGTTTAGCAGCAGCGGCGCCTTCCTCTTCTTTCTTACCTTTTGTGGCAGAAAGCTCAGGCTGGGCAGCTTCAGTTCCGGCGGCTGCGGCAGCAGGTGCTGCGGCGGCTTCTTCACGCGGGATCATGATGTGGACAATCATTCTGTCTGCTTCACCTAAAATGGTAACACCTTTAGGGGCAACCAAATCAGCTAAAGTTACATGTTTATCTAAGGTTAAGCCTGTAATATCTACATCAATTTCATGCGGGATATCGGCAGGTAAACATTTGATTGAAACTTCGCGGACTGTATGATCCACAATACCACCGTTTTCTTTAACCCAGGCGCATTCGCCTTTCAAGACGATAGGAACAATGGTTTCAAGAGGTTTATCCATAGAAATTCTTTGGAAATCAACGTGTATCGGGTTATCGGTTACAACATGATATTGAACTTCTTTGATAATAGCATTTTCGGTGCCTTTAGGTAAGGCAATTTCGACAATGGCATTACTGCCTGATTTTTGAATTTCAGCCAAATCTTTCTGGGAGATGGTTATGGAAACAGGTTCTAAACCTTCACCATACAAGACCGCTGGAATGTTCTTTTGGGCTCTGATTTTTGAGAGTTCCCCACGAACGCCGGCCTTTTCTCTTGGCTGAGCATTAATTTTTACTTTTTGCATTTTGTACTTCCTCCAACTATTTTTATTAAATTAATTAAACATTTCACTTATTGAGCGGCCATCATGATTACGGCTGATGGCATCTGCCAAAATATGCGCAATTGAAAGCACTTGAATTTTGGGGCTTTGCTTGCGGTTTTCAGGCAAAGTGTCTGTTATAAAAAGTTTTTCTAAAGCAGAAGCTTCAATTTTATCTACACCGTCGCGGGATAAAACACCATGCGTTGCAACGGCATAAACTTTTTTAGCCCCGCTTTCTTTAACTTTATTTGCAACAACTGTTAAAGTACCGGCTGTATCAACGATATCATCGACAATAATAGCTGTTTTATCTTTAACATCACCGATCAAATTGTAAACAACGGCCTCATTTTTCTTAGGGCGTCTTTTATCAATAATAACTAACCCTGCATCCATGCGGGCTGCAAAACGCCTGGCACGTTCCACACCACCGACATCAGGGGAAACAACAACCAAGTCTTTCGGTTTATTTTTAAGGAAATAATCTAAAAATACCCCACGAGCTCTTAAGTGATCCACAGGAATATCAAAGAAACCTTGTATTTGCCCGACGTGCAAGTCCATAGCCATAAGCCTATCTGCACCGGCATGAGTAATCAGATTGGCTACGAGTTTTGCTGTTATCGGAACACGGGGGCTGCTTTTCCTGTCAGCACGGGCATAACCGTAATAAGGCACCACAGCAGTAATACGTGCTGCCGAAGCACGTTTTAAAGCATCAATGGAAATTAAAAGTTCCATTAAGTTTTCATTAACGGGCGTGCAAGTAGGTTGAATAATATAACAATCTGCACCGCGCACGCTTTCAGTAACCTGGACATCAATTTCGCCGTCGGCAAAACGCTCAACACGCATGGAGCCGAGTTCTTTGCCTAAATGTTTTGCAATTTTTTCCGCCAAAGCGCGGTTTGCATTACATGTGAATATTTTTAGTTCCCTGGGTACAATAGGGTCGTTCATTTTATTTTCCTTTTTTGTTTCTGAGATTAACTTGCCTTGCTCTGGCTATTGCTAAAGTTTTGGCAGGTATATCTTCTGTTATTGTGGAACCGGCACCGATTTTAGCGCCTGCACCAACTTTAACAGGTGCAACAAAATTTGTATTTGAACCAACAAAAACATCATCCCCAATAATTGTTTGATGTTTATGCTCTCCATCATAATTACAGGTTATTGCCCCGGCGCCGATATTAACGCCTGCACCCATAACCGTATCCCCTATGTAAGAAAGATGTGGCACTTTTGAACCTTTGCCGATAACTGATTTTTTAATCTCAACAAAACTGCCGATTTTAGCTTTACTTTCCACAGTAGTTTGAGGTCTAAGTTTAGCAAAAGGCTCTGTCTGCGCACCTTCCTTTAAATAGCTGTCTAAAATGTAACAAGACATTTTGACTTCAACATTATTTTCAAATTTAGAATTTTCTATCCAGCAATTGGGGCCGATTGTACAATTTTCCCCTATAACCGTTTTACCATAAATATAGCAATTTGGGTAAATGACCGTATCAGCACCGATTTTGACTGTTTTATCAATATAAGTATTTCGCGGATCAATTAAAATTACGCCGTTGTCCATAAGTTTATTATTGATTTTTTCACGCATGGCTTGGGCGGCTTCGGCAAGTTGTTTTTTGGAATTTATGCCCATAGCCTCTTTATAATCTGCGGCTTTAAAAATTTCCACCTTTTTACCTTTTTGTTGAAGGATAGCCAAAGTATCGGTTAAATAATATTCCTGTTTCGGGCCTTGCGGTTTTAAGAGTTTTAAAACCTTTTCAAGATCCGTAACCTCAAAAATGTACATGCCGGAATTTACTTCTTTAATAGGTGCGGTTTTAGCATCAGTCTCGCTTTCTTCAACGATTCTTACAAAATTATTTTCTTTAACGATACGGCCATAACCTTTAGGGTTTGGAACTTCCACGGTTAAGACGGTACATGAGGCTTTTTTTGAATTATGGTGTTTTACGAGTTGTTTTAAAGTATCTGATTCCACCAAAGGGGCATCGCCTGCCAAAATTAAAACTTGTTTATATTTTTTAAGGGCAGGCATTGCAGCTTTTACTGCTGAACCGCTGCCATTTAAAACTTTTTGCAAGGCAAATTCCGCTTTTGCTTTGATACCCCAAGCGGCATAATTTTCTTTAACTGTTTGTTTTAATAGGTCCGCTTGATGACCGCACAAAATGACATTTGCCGCAGGTTTTAAAGTATCAGCGGTTTGTAAAATGTGTGCCAAAAGCGGCAAACCAAAAATTTTATGTAAAGGTTTAGGTGTGGCGGATTTCATACGTGTGCCCTTGCCGCCTGCAAGGACTAAGATTGATAAACTGGCTACCATAGTTCTCCTTACTCTTGCCTAAGATTACACATATATTATACCAAATTTTAATTTAAAAAATGAAATTGACAGTTTTTTGTTTTTTGCCGTCAAATTCTTTTTGGTAAATTTTAGTTTTTCATCTCCTAGAGTACCGAGAGTCGCTTCGCTCCCGTTCTT
>CADAFA010000079.1 GCA_902787065.1 uncultured Elusimicrobium sp. | reverse complement strand
ACTTGTTACACAAGCGCCCAAGAAAGGTGTGATGATGCGCACGGGACATTAGACGGAAATATTTGTAAATTTACGGATACTAATAATTCAATCAGAAATCAGATACTTGATGAAGATATGGCTTGTTATACCGGAACTCATGGATCAGGTGACACTCGTGCTTGTTGGGAATCTATTATTAATAAAGGAGGAGCATGTTATGGTAACCATCAAACAGGATGTGGTCGTTCTACAATAAATGAAGGGGGATTATGTGAAGGAAATTACCGTTCCGGATGTAATGCTTCTACTATTGAACCTGGAGGGGTATGTTTAGCTAATGTCAACTGGTCTTGTTCTTATCAAACGCAAATTAAAGGTGTTTGTTTAGCTACTGAGTATGGAGAAATGGGGTGTAGCGAAGGTACAATTCACGACGGTGGTGTTTGTGTGAAATACTATTAAGAGTGGCGGAATTTGTATAGGCACAGGGTACCATAGTTGTAGACAAAGTATAGTAGAAGACGGTGGAATATTTGTGGCAAATAATTCAACAGCTGGTTATGGTAGCACCTATAAAGGATCAGGCTGTTGTGTTGATTGTGTAGGTTCAGGTTATTGTCATGATTCAGGGCATGTTTGCAGTTTAAGTGCTGCTGAAAAAACAAGATACTGCAATATGTATAAAGATTACGAGAAATATTACCAATAAAGATATTCACGCATATTTTAATTGTATACCCCCGCTAAAAAACGGGGGTATATGTTTTTAAGTCAGTCAAAGAAATTAATCGTGTGCTAAAAGTTCAAAACTAACTTTAACTATATTAAATTTTGTCGTAACTGTGATATTTTGCGGAATATTACCGTCATAATTTTCAAACAAAAATGTTTTGTTTATCTGTCCGCTTTGTTTTAATTTATAAGGTAAACTCTCACCTTTTTTAAAGTAATATTTATGTTTACCCAAAGCATTAGGTGCAAATAAAGCAAGCACAACTTCTTCAAAAGCTTGTTTGGCTTTTTCATTTGATAAGAGGGGGGAAGAACTTTCATATTCAAAATCTTTTCCGCGCAAATTGACGGATGTTAAAACAGCCGCAAAATCGCCGATAATTTTAAAATTGATATACCCGTCTTTTTTGTTTGCAAGCAATAAAAAATTATATGTTTTTTTATCAGCTTCAATTGTGGTTTTGAAAGCGGTGCGCTGCTGCGCGCCCGTCATAAAAGCAGGTCTTATTTTATTTGATGTTTCATCAGATTTTTTGATATTTGAACCCGTTGTACAAGCGCAAAAACATAAAGCCAAAACAAGTAAATTCAAAAATTTCATTTTATAAACCTCTCTATATTTTATATCATATTATTATGGATTATGAAACTTTAACTTTTTTTGCCCGGGCTTTTGTATTGTCTTTTGCGCTTACTTTTATTTTAACGCCCGTTTTTTGCAAAACTCTTGGCAAATATTTAAAAGATACACCGACCGAACTAAAAAACCATCAGGGCATTGTACCGCTTATCGGCGGTGCCTCTGTATTGGCAGGTTTTTTGGCAAGTTTGACAATAATCCGCTTTACCACTAATTTCCCTACGGGTACACTCCGCAATCTGCGCGGTATTTTTTTAGGTACAGTCATAATTTTTATTCTAGGTTTAATTGATGATATCAGAAAACCAAAAGGTTTAAGTGCCGCCACCCGTCTAATTTTCCAAGCCTTGGCAGCAGGATGCTTGATTTATTTTAATGTTAAAATTCAATTTGTCCCCGAACCTTGGGGCTCAATTTTGACAATTTTTTGGGTGTGCGGTTTAACGAATGCTTTTAATTTGCTTGATATTCAAGACGGGCTCGCCACTTCCCAAGCTTTGCTTGCAAGTTTAGCATTTTTATTTATTTCACTTCCATCTGAAAATATTTATGTCAACTTTTTAGCGGTTGCTTTAATCGGGGCAACTTTAGCTTTTTGGCCCTATAACCATGGGCTTTGTAAAATCAAAAGTTTTTTGGGGGATAGCGGGAGCACTATGCTCGGCTTTTTGCTTTCCGCTTTGGCGCTTGGGGTTGATTATTCAGCGCAAAACCCTTTAGCAGTTTTTGTGCCGCTTTTAATTTTAGCGCTGCCGATTTTTGATACGATATATGTTTCAATAGTCCGTTTATCAAAAGGGATGTCCCCTTTACAGGGGAGCCCAGACCATGTTGCTTTAAGAATATTCCGCCGCGGTTTAACAAAAAAACAAGTTTTAATTTGCTTAATTTTAGGTACAATAATTTTAGATCTTTTGGCTTATATTGTTACAAAAAGTAATGTTACGGTAACGGTTTTAATTTATTTTTTTATACTGTTTTTTGCAACAATTTTTGCTTTGTTTTTAAGGGAGAAAGCTAAATGAAAATTTTAATTTACGGCGGAACTTTTGACCCTTTACATATCGGGCATTTAAAATTATTTTCCTCTGCGATAAAGGAAGTTAAGCCTGATTTGTGTTATGTTTTTGTGGCTTACAATTCCCCGTATAAAGAAATTAGCCCAACACCATATAATTTGCGCAAATTAATGGCGCAAAAAGTTTTTACCCCTTTGCATAAAAATATAATTTTTGATGATTTTGAGTATAAAAAACACCGTAAAGTTTACACTTTTGAAACAGTAAAATATATAAAGCAAAAATACCCAAAAGCCGAAATTTTTATTTTGGTAGGTACCGATTGTGCCGCCACAGTTACTGTTTGGAAAAATGCGGAATATAATTTCAAAAACGCCACTTTTGTTATCGGTTTAAGGCCGGGTTTTAAACCGGTAAAACCAAAATTTAGCGCACATATTTTAAAAGGTACTTTCCCTAAAATTTCTTCAAGCGCTTTGCGTTTGCAAATTATGTTAAACGGTAAAACCCCGAAGGTAATTTTACCGGAAGTCGCTAAAATTATAAATGAAAATTTGCTTTATACTTTGCATGTTCATAAGTGGCTCAAAGAACATTTAAAAGCCCCGCGTTTTAACCATGTTATTGCCGTAGCAAAAGAAACCGCTACCCTAGCAAAAATTTATAATATTGACGCGGAAAAAGCTGCCCTTGCCGGGCTTTTGCATGATGCGGGCAAATCCCTAACAAAAGACCAAATGGTAGCTTATGCAAAAAAGCATAAACTTAAAATTGAAGATTTTAAAGAACTTGCCTGTCACGCGCCGGCTTTATTGCATGCCGATATTTCCGCCCATATTGCAAAAAAACAATTTGCCGTGCAAGATAAAGAAATTTTACAGGCGCGTCATACTCTGGGTGCCAAAAATATGACGATTTTTGATAAAATTTTAATGATATCCGATATGTGCGCAAAAGGCCGCCGCCCGCAAGATATCAAATTAATTAAAAATGCTTTAAAAAAATCTTTAGAAGATGGCCTGTTTGCCGCAGAAAAAGTTAAAATTACTTATACGGTCCAAACAAATAAATGGCTTGCCCCGCAGGGTATAAAATTATGGAACGACACAGTATCAAAGAAAAAATAATTGCCCGCCTTGTGCTTTTTACCGCGCTTGCTTTGCTTGCATGGGGGGGGCTAAGTTATTTTACAAGTCCGCTTGAACCAATACTTAGGAAACGCCAAGATACGACCGTAAATTTCTTAATTTTAACAAAACCGGCAATGCTTATTTCTTATAATCCTTCTTTACAAAAAGGTGTTATTACAAATTTGACCGATAAAGAAACGTCCCTGCCTGTTGCGGCAATTTCAAAACGTTTTAAGCTCGAAAATGCACCTTACATTTTTATACCGCAAACACAAAACCGCCAAAAATTTTGGAATGATTTTAAAGAATCCCTTTCCGTTTGGCCTCAAAAACCTTACAAAGTTTTGTTATATATATATTCTTATATAAAAATGCGTTTAACTAAAAAAACTTTTATTAGCTTGGGTGATTTTATTTTACTGAGTTATGAACTCCCGCATTTACGAGGGGTTGATTTTACCGTTAAAGAAACACAAAAACCTAAAAAAATACTAAAAAAAGCCAAACAAAAAACACAAAGCCCTGAAGAGAGACAAATAATTTTAGAAAATAAAAAACAGGAAGAAGAAATTTTGGTAGTGGAGGTTTTTAATGCCTCAGACCATAACGGCCTTGCCTCAGAAGTTACGCGCTATCTGCAAACTTTAAGTAATGAGGGTATTTTTAAAGTGGATGTAATAAATTTCAGTACTTCAAATGAGCGCCTTAACAAAACCAAAATTGTTGCTTTAACAAAGCGCTTAGATGCTTTAAAAGAATTAAGCAAACATCTTGGCCTTGTTAACAGTGAAATACATTATATGGAAGATAAGAATGCAATAAGCGAGGCAAAAATTTATTTGGGTGAAGATTTTAAATTGCCAAAGACAGTAAAATAATGATACAATTTTCTTAGACGGAGGTTTCTTATGAACAAAAATTTAAAGAATCTGGCTATTAAAGCTGCACAAATTTTGGAAGATAAAAAAGGTGAAAATGTTGCCCTCTATGATTTGGGGGATAAATCTTCTTTGTGTGATTATGTAATTGTTGCAACGGCTACTTCGGCCCCGCATTTAAATGCGCTTGAAGAAGAAGTTTCAGTCAAATTAAAAGAGGATGGATTTTTTAAATTAAACCGTGACGGATCAGGCAGCCAAATTTGGCGCGTGAGTGATTACGGCGGTCTAATATTGCATTTGATGACCGAGGAAGCCCGCGCTTATTATGCCCTAGATAAAATGTTTGAATTTGCCGATCTCATTATTTTACCGACAGTTTTGAAAGCTGTTAAAAAATCAGCCAAGAAAACAGTTAAAAAAGTTGCAAAGAAAACTGCTAAGAAAACTACCAAAAAATCGTCTAAAAAAGCTGTCAAAAAAACAACCAAAAAAGCAGTTAAAAAGGCAGCAAAGAAAACAAAGAAAACCGTTAAAAGAACAACTAAGAAAACCGTCAAGAAAACAGCTAAGAAAGCTGTAAAGAAAAATATTAAAAAAGGTACAAAATAAATGTTAACTATCCTCAAAAATAAAATACAACATACTTTGGCCGGAAATTTTAAAGATTTTTCCGGTTTACCGGAAGTTATTTTTACCCCTGCGCCGAGCCATGTTAATGCGGATATTTCTTTAACTTGGGCTTTAAGTGCAGCAAAGGTGATGCGCAAAAATCCGCTTGAAATTGCAAAAAAAGTTTGCGAGATTTTAGAAAGTTTTGAAGAAATTTCTTCTGCTACATTTTTACCTCCCGGTTTTATAAATATAGTTTTGAAAGATGATTTTTTGGTTGAAGTTTCCCGCGATCGCCGCTTAAAAGACAGAAGCAAAGAAGGGGTTGTTCCTACAGAAAAAGTTTTAATTGAATTTGTTTCCGCAAACCCTACGGGGCCTTTGCATGTCGCGAGCGGGCGCGGAGCAAGTTTGGGGGATAGTTTAGTTAAAATCTTCCGTGCTTTGGGCCATGCCTGTGATGCCGAATATTATGTAAATGATGCCGGTAATCAAGCGGAACTTTTAGGCCAATCTTTGCAAGCTCGTGCCGAAGGCAAAGAGCCGCCTGAAAACGGTTATCATGGTTTGTATTTAGTGGACCTTGCTAAAAAAATCCCGCAAGATTTACCCAAAAGTGAATATGGCCGTTTTGCGATGGAAGAGCTTATCAAAACCCAGCAACAGGATATGAAAGATTTTGGTGTTGAATTTACCCGTTGGTTTAGGGAAAGTGAACTGCATAAAGAAAAGGCTTTAGATAAAACTTTGGATTTCCTCAAAAAAACCGGTGAGGTTTATGAAAAAGACGGCGCAGTTTGGTTCGGTACTTCAGGGGAAAATGACGATAAAGACCGCGTTTTAGTTCGCTCTGATAAGCGCCCTACATATTATTTAGCGGATATTGCCTACCATAAAAATAAGTATGACCGCGGTTACACACATTTAATTGATATTTTAGGTGCGGATCATCACGGTTATGTTCCGCGTATGAAAGCGGCAGTTAAAACTCTTGGAAAAAGCGAAGATAGTTTTATCGCCATTATTCACCAACTCGTACATTTGATTGAAAATGGCGAGAAGGTAAAAATGTCAAAACGTGCCGGGACTTTTATTACTTTAAGGGAACTTATGGATGATGTCGGGCGTGATGCCTGCCGTTTCTTTTTTGCGAGCCGCACACCGAACGCACATCTTAATTTTGATATAAATATTGCTAAAAAGAAAACTAATGAAAATCCTGTTTTCTATGTCCAATATGTTCATGCGCGCATTTGTTCAATTTTTAAAACCGCAAAGGAAAAGAATATTGAAATCGCCACTAAAGTTTTGACGGAAAATCTTGCCCCTGCGGAGCGTGCCTTACTCAGTAAAATGCTTTGGTTTAAACCTGTTCTTGAAAGTTGTGTACGCGATTTAAGCCCTCATCACTTAACAACTTATTTGACAGAGCTTGCGGGTTTATTCCATTCTTTTTATGACAGCTGCCGCGTGCTTGATGAAAATAATTTGCAATTAACTTCATCACGTTTATTTACTTGTGCATTGGTTAAGGAACGTATTTCAAAGGGTTTGGAACTTATAGGAGTATCTTCCCCCGAAGAAATGTGATAGGTTTTATTTTACGTGTTGTCATAACGCGCTATGTGCATAAACGCATATAACGCGCTTGTATATTTAAGTAATTTTAAATTTTTCTACGGGTAGAATTACCCTTTTCCTAGAGTACCGCAAACTCACTTCGTTCGTTTTACTTCTTGGTACACGTCGTCAAAGAAAAATTGAAAATTCCATTAAATCTACTGCGCGATGCGATATTGTTCTCGTTCGCTACGGTTTTAAACTTTAAAACATTTTATTATATTCTACTCCCCTCTGCTTACAGAGGTGGAGAGGTTTGGAGTGGGGTTATAAAACTAAACTTTCCTTATTGCCCTCACCCGCGCAAGTCGTTGTAGCGCTGGCGGAGGGTGGGTAGAACTTCCTATTTAGTCGCCCTAATTTTTTTGGGTTGTTTCAAAAAATTGGGGAGATGTCGCGGAGCGACAGAGGGGTGCGCTGTCGTTTGCGCAAGACGGATGGGGGATAGATTCTTTATATCTAAAAACAGGGCCTAGATAATATAGGTCCTTAAAAATATATTGACAGTGCTTGAAATTTATACTAA
>CADAFA010000078.1 GCA_902787065.1 uncultured Elusimicrobium sp. | reverse complement strand
GGTAATTTCGCAATTTCTTAAACGGATTTCAAGTTCATTTATTTTAGCTAAAGTTTCCGCTTGTTTTTCTTTAGCGGCAGCATATTCGGCATTTTCCTTAAGGTCGCCTTGGCGGGCCGCTTCCCCGATTTCTTCGGAAAGCTGGGCTTTTATTTTCTTAAGGTTTTCAAGTTCAAGCCTCATCTTCTCGTAATTTTTACGACTTAAATAAAATATTTCACTCATAACATCCTCCAGCAAATCATTTGGCAAGTTTCTTTAAAGCCAAGGTTAAATCTTCCATATCAAAAGGCTTATAAAGTATGTCACTTGCACCGCTTTCAATTATTTCTTTGTTTAAACTTTGTTTATTCATCCCCGTTATAACAAGAACTTTTATTTTGGGATATTTTGCTTTTAAAGAACGCAAAATATCAAGCCCGCTTTCTTCCGGAAAAAACATATCAAGCAAAAGGGCATCAGGCACTTTGCCTTGTTCAAGAACTTTAAATAGGGCAGGTGAACCGTCTGCCGTTGCAAGCACCTCATAACCGGCGCTTTCAAGGGCATTTTCAATAGTAGTCCTCAAGACTGCTGAATCATCAACAACAATTATAGTTTTCATATTATTTTAAAGTACCTACAGTTTTAGCTGCAAGATCAAGTAAAGCATCCGTTTGTTTCTTTTCAGGAGCTTCGGCATAAAGACGGATTATAGGCTCAGTTCCTGACGGGCGGGCCAAAAGCCAGCTGTCATCAGGAAAAATGAGTTTTATCCCATCTATATCTAAAATTTCCGTTACTTCCTTGCCTAAAATTTTCTTTGGAAATTTCCTTCTTAATTTATCGGCAAAAGTAGCGCTGTCAAAAATCTTTTTAATTTCAACATCCTGCCTTTCATAGCAGCTTTTGCCATATAAAGTTTCTGTTTCCTTTACAAGTTCGCTGATTTTCATTTTACGTACAACCATAATTTCCATTAAAAATACTGCAAGCAAAAGGCCGTCGCGTTCAGGCATAGTACCTTTCCAGCAATATCCGCCTGATTCTTCCGCCCCAAACAAAATATCTTCAAGATAAGTCTTTTCGGCGATATGTTTAAAGCCGACGGGCAGTTCTTCAAACTCAAGGCCGTTTTCGCGGGCAATTCTTTTGGTCAAATAACCCATTGAAAGGCATTGTAAAACTTTACCTTTAAGCTTTTTATATTTAATAAGGTAATGGAGTAAAACCGCTGAAATTTGCATAGGGGAAACATATTTACCCTTTTCATCTATTATGGCGCTTCTGTCCCCATCGCCGTCAAAAGCAACGCCGAAAAGGCATTTCTTTTCTACAACAGTTTTTTTAAGTTCGGTTAAGGCACTTTCCCTCGGTTCGGGCTTTGTACCGCCGAAGGTCGGATCCTCTTTAGTATGCAAGGCAATGACACGTTTTGGGGAAATTAAATTTTCCAAATAACCGCAAGCACTGCCATACATATAATCAACTGCGACTTTACCTTTTAAAGTTAAAGCCTTTTTTAAATTTGCTTTTGAAGAAATATATTTGAAATAAAACTTTTCAAACCCGTCGGTAGCTTCCACATTATGGCCGGGAATATAAAGGGCGGGGCGTTGGTCAATAAGTTCTTCAATTTCTTTGGTAAATCTTAAAGGTACACTGCCGCCGTTCATTTTAATTTTAATACCTAGATATTGCGGCTCATTATGGCTTGCGGTAATCATAATGGCAAACCAAAATTTCGTAAAAGAAAGGCAGCTTATCATTGGAGTGCTGACAGGTTTTTTAAGTAAAGTTACATCAAGTTTATTTAGTTTCAAAATGCTTGCAATATCAGCTGCGACTTTATCAGCCATAAAGCGCCTATCAAAACCTACCACAACACCACCTGTTTTATCTTCTAAATTTGAAGGCATATTTATATTAATAAAGGTAGCTAAAGCCTGCCCCATACGTTTAACATTATCAAAAGTAAAGTCCCAAGCAATAATACCGCGCCAGCCGTCAGTCCCAAATTTGATATTTGCCATAAACACAACTCCTTAAAAAGTGGAGGCGGCAGGATTCGCACCCGCGTCCAAATACTCGTACAATTTAAACACTACAAGTTTAGTTTCGGTTTTGTAGTAAAAGTGCTTGCCCGAAACCGCTGCGCTTTTACTTGTTTAATTTATCTTAGATAAGAGGAGGCTAAACAGTAACCTTTCTTATAGCATACGGCTGATTGACCGTAAGTTTAACACGCCGTAAATATTAAACTAACGGGTTTAGGCTGCTGCCCAAACTGTATTGTTGGTATTGCCAACTATTCGTTTTAGCCCTATTTAAAGCGGCCTGGCCAACCGCTACTTGCGTTTAAACCTCAGAGGTATCTGTCAAAACTAGTCGCCCCCGAAATTACACTTATATTATTATAGCATATCTTTCAATAGATTTTTAAAATGAAAATTTATAATTTATATTCAAAATTACAAAACAGCTATTTAATTTGCTAAAATGTTATTATATAAGAGGTTTTTATGAAAACAAAAAAAGTTACGGCCAAGACAAAGGCTAAAGATTTAACAGTGCTTGAAGAAGTTAAACAACTTTATAAATTTATGGAGGACAATAAACTCTCTTCACTGGATTATTCAAATAAGGGAACCCATGTAAAGCTCACTAGGGCAGGCATGGCCCAAAGTGTAGAGGGTACTTTAACAAATTTCTCTTTCCAACCAAAGGAAGATACAAAAAAGGAAATACCTGTATATGGTGCCACGGTAAAATCCCCACTGCAAGGTATATTCTTTAGGGGAGCATCACCAAGTGCACCACCTTTTATTAGGGAAGGCGATAAAGTCAAAGCAGGAACCCCTATCTGCTTAATTGAAGCTATGAAAGTTTTTAATGAAGTCAAAGCACCTTTTGACTGCGTCATTACAAAAGTTTTAATTGATAATGGCCAACCCGTAAAACCGGGTGATATGCTTTTTGGCGTTGAAAAAATCTAGGAGGATTTATGCCTTTTAAAGAAAATATTACTGCAACATCATCAAAAATTTTGGAATTACTTAAAGATAAAGATAGCTTAACTTCCTGGCAAATAAAGGTAAGTTTAAATGTTTCAAGTTCACTATTATACTTGGCTTTAGGTTCTTTGGAAAATCAAAATAAGGTAACCATTGAGCCCGACGGCCTTAATTATAAAGTAACAAAAATAAACGCATAAACCCCCGGTGTGTGAAATGAGGCGAACAATCCATAAAAGAGCAAAAAACAAAGCAAATCAAAGCGGGAATTCCTTTTTCAAAATTCTGGTTTGGGTATTTTGTGCTACAATGTTTTTGTGGCTTACCTGGATTTTGTGGGGTAATACCGCTACTGCCGGCCCCGCCGGGAAATATGTATACAGCATTTTAAAAAATGTACTTGGAACTGCGGCTTATTTCCTACCTTTCTTTTTAATTTATTGGTTATACCGCGTTGTTAAATTTAAAACTTTAGCCTTTTTTACCTTATTATTCGGTATGGCTTTAGCTTTATCCGGTTTATCCATTTTAATTGCCTTTTTAAAGATTAATTTTACGCATAGTTCTTTAGCAGGCGGTATTATAGGAGATTTCTTCTTCAAACATTTGACAGGTGTTGCCGGTAAAAGCGGGGCTATAATTATTGCTCTTGCCTGTATATTTTTAGGTGTTCATATCTTATTTATAATACCCTGGAAAGAAACCCTGCTCAAATGCTGGGAATTAATTAAACAGGATTTTATAGTATGGAATCAGGCAAAGGCTGATCTTAAACAAAAAATTGCCGAACGTAAAGAAGAAGAAAAACAAAATACTCCAAAAGAAGAAACGGAAACACCTGTGGAAGAGCCTGCTAAAAAAGCGCCGCCAAAGATTATGCGTGCTACTGCCGAAATGATAAAAACCCCACAAAG
>CADAFA010000077.1:3922-6505 GCA_902787065.1 uncultured Elusimicrobium sp. | reverse complement strand
ACTGCCATTTTATACTGCGGAAGTGCAATTCCTGCCAAAATACCGATAATTAAAACAACTACCAACAATTCAAGTAAGGTAAAACCTAACTTGTTACTATTTCTTTCTGTTTCTTTCATTTTCCCTCCTGCTGTTTTTATAAAATAAAAGACAGCTGTTATTTGATGGCTTCAGAACTATCAAATAAACAGCCGTCTTCCTGCTTAATATAAAATCAAGTACAGGATTATCACTTATAAAAACAGTTAATTAGACCGTTTATAAGTGATATTGACTGTTTTTGGTTCTGAAGCCCTTTTGTTTTACAAAAGAGTGGGCAAATGCCCACCAAAAACGGATAAATTATTACAGGGGTTTTAGCCCCGTTTAAATTTAAACTCCTTTAAATTATTTTAGCAAATTTTAATTACAGAATATTTACAATTAAAAAAGCCCCCCACCTAGAAAATTTTAAAAAACACAAGTCACGTTATCTGTTCTTACTGAAAAATTACAAAATTTTAATTATGTTGTTAAACGAATAAAAAAGGTATAATATTTTAATAGGAAGTAATAAATTATTACTTAAAAGTAATAATTCATTACCAAGAGGTCAGAATGCAGGCAAATAATTTTTTGGATAGAGTTAAAATTTACGTTAAAGCCGGAAAGGGCGGCGACGGTTGCTTGTCCTTTAGAAGGGAAAAATTTATTGCTTACGGTGGCCCAAATGGCGGTAACGGTTTTATTGCTTACGGTGGCCCAAATGGCGGTAACGGTGGCAAAGGCGGTGACATTATTTTGCAAGCCGAGCCGAATTTAACTACACTCCAAGAACTTGCCTGTAACCCCCATATTGAAGCCGCAAACGGCGAAAAGGGCGGTACTTACAATAAAACAGGTCTCAACGGGGAAGATAAAATTGTTTTAGTTCCGCTTGGAACAGTAATTAAACTTAACGGCGAAATTGTTGCCGATTTAACTAAACCTTATCAAAAAGTTATTGTTGCGCGCGGCGGGCGCGGAGGGCGCGGAAACCAAAGTTTCAAAACAAAAAATAATACCGCGCCGCGTATAGCAGAAATCGGTCAAAAAGGCGAAGAATTAACTTTAATTTTGGAACTTAAAGTTTTAGCTGATGTCGGCCTTGTGGGTTTACCCAATGCCGGCAAAAGTACCTTTTTAACAGCAGTTACTGCGGCACGCCCTAAAATTGCAAATTACCCTTTTACAACTTTAAACCCAAATCTTGGCATTTGCCAACATAAAAATACAAGTTTTATTATTGCAGATATTCCCGGCATTATTGAAGGTGCAAGCGAAGGTAAAGGCCTAGGCCACCAATTTTTAAAACATATTGAAAGAACACGCGTTTTGGTACATCTTGTTGACCCAAGCGGTTTTGAAAATTTTACCCCCCTTCAAACAATAAAAACAATTAGTGATGAGCTTAAAAATTTTGATAAAAACTTGGCAAAAAAACCGCGCATTATTGTTGTAAATAAAGCAGATTTAGACGGGGCGGGAAAGGTGTTTAAACAAATTGAAAAAAAGTTCTCAAAAAAATACCCTGTCTTTTTAATTTCAGCAGCAGCAAGAAAGGGCCTTGCCAAAGTGCTTGATGAAATTGTTAAAACTTTAACCCAAAACCCAATTAAATTTGAAAAATCAAAACAGGAAAAGACTTTAACTTTAAAAGTTGAGCCGTTTTTTACCGTCACAAAACTTGAAGATAACCGCTTTCAAATATCCGGTAAAAAAGCGGAAGATTTTATTTCCATGACAAACTTTGCCCAGCCGCAAGCGGTGCAACGCCTTTGGGGAATTTTCAAAAAAGTCGGGCTTGAAAAGGAACTTTTAAAACAAGGCATACAGGACGGTGATATCATTGTCGCTTGCGGTAAAGAATTTGAGTGGACAGGCGCAGAAGTCAGCGGTGAAGTTTCCGCTTTACCCGAACGCCTTGGCGGTTATAAACGCCGCGCTACCAAACAAGAGCGCCTTGAAAAACGCCGCGCCCGCCGCGAAGAAAAATTTGATTTATAGTAATTATTTTATTACTTACTTACTCGTGTAAAACATTTAAAATTTTGTGTACTGGGGTTAGACCGTGGTCGTGCGCCTGTTTCGGCAATACACAAAGCATCACCTTCAAAATTTGTTGCACGATATGAACAACAATCAAACTGCCCTGTTTCCAAAACTTCTTCTAAAACAACAAAAGCCTTATCGTTTTTTTTAAGATAACATGCAGTATAAGGATCTGATTGTGTGCCTTGCATAACACAAGATATATCATTAACACTTGGTAAATCAATATCAAGTTTAGTCAAATCCATTGTATATTGTCCGTTAGTCAAATAATACATTTGTTGTGCTTTAACAATAGCATTATTATAAGTAACAAGTTGGACAAAACGGGAACGGTCAACCGCTTTTTTATACTGCGGCAAAGCAATTGCGGCAAGTATACCAATAATCAGTACAACAACTAAAAGTTCTAATAAAGTAAAACCTTTCTTATTTTCCATAAAATCTCCTATATTTACTTTCATAGCATTTTTACTTGAATATAAGTATATTATACAGAAAAAAAAAAAAAAA
>CADAFA010000077.1:0-3907 GCA_902787065.1 uncultured Elusimicrobium sp. | reverse complement strand
AAAAAGCAAGTCAAAGGAAATAAAATATTTAAGATCCCTAAAAAGTAAATTCAAAAAAACTTAAATCAATATAGGTCTTTAGGGACCTTCATATCTAGGTCTAAAGATTCTTGTGCCGAACAACAATAAAGGCCATAATATAATAAAGAGGAACAAATAAAGAAATGACAGTAAAATTTAATTTTAAAAAACATCTTTGCATATTCCTTGGCATTATTTTGTTAGTTACAAATACACAAATATTTAGCCAAGAGGAAAATATAACCCGTAGCATAGTTTCGGAACAAGAAATTGAAGAACTGTCTGCTATGTCAAAAAATATTGCAAGAATATATAAAACTACATTAAGAAATATTACCAATAATTCTAAATATATTGGTTATATTAATTCGGGGAAATCTCTACTTGCTGAGAAAAACCCATATTCCGTTGAAGGCCCAATAAGTAATTCTTATAAAGTATATTATAAACAAATCAATGAACTCGCAGAGCATTTACAAATATTCCAAAATAAAATGAGGCAAACTTACGGCAGATATATAGATACTTTGCCTGAAAATACTTACTTAAAAAAAGTAACTGCAAATTATATAAATGACAGGATGAATACTTTATTTGCAACACAAAACCAATACTTAGAAAAATTACTGTCTATAAGCGATATTATTGCGGAATATCCTCAAATTGAAGATATTTCCCCTATCATTAAGAAGATATCTTTTTATACTCCGGAATCGAAATATCAATATTTAAAGAACCAATATGCAAGAGCTTCCAGAGTAAGAAATTTATTTATAAAAGATTTGGCGGATAATCAAACTTATTATCAAAGAGCATTTTTAGAAGATACGGAAAAATTAATCAGGCAACTGCAAAAGGCGGAAGAATCTTTATCAAAAGAAACGATTGAATTTTTTTCTCAAAAAAATCACACCGCGGAAGAAGTTCTAAAATATTTTGAAACCCGTTTACCTGAAAATCAAAGGGCCGTATTATTTTCTTTAAAAGTATCAGATGAAGGGACAACCATAAAACAATTAATTCCGCATATTAGGTATTATTTAAAACAAACAAACAGAAGATTATGGAAATTAGATAAATTTTCTGCCGAAAAATTAACAATTGCCCTTTCTAAAATGCCTCTTGAGAAAAGGGTAAATTTTATAGATGATCTTTTAGATTTTACCCCGGGAACTATGGCATTAAGAAGTGAAATACGGCAGGCAGAAAAAAATGTAGGCAAAAAAATTGTCAGCAGAAGCGGAATAAAATTGTCCGGTACTTTTATGGCAATAGGTGCATTTTTAGTCGCCTCAACAATTACGGAGGTAACTGCCGATAATAATTTTTATAATAGTGTTGGACCCAATGCACTTGCCCAAATAAAACGTAAAATAAATAATGGGGAAATGATTTCTTTACAAGAAATGTCTGCTTATTATACTGACGAAAGAAACTCTGCAGAAATAATGAAAGACCCCATGGGTTTATTGGAAGTTTTTGAAATTGCAATAACTATTAATGATTGCCTAGATGAGTTAAATGTAGACAAATCACCGTTCAATCCGACTAAACAAGATAAGAAAGTAAAAAAACTTTTTGATCAATATCTTGAACAAGTTGATTTGCAAAAAGTAACTTCCCAAATCGGCACTTTGGGTTAATATAAAACCAAGCTACAGGTAAAAACCCAGCAAGTATTTTGAGGATATTTTGATTTTTACTGTAACGACAAGTACCAATAAATAAAACGAGCAAAGCGAGTTTGCGGTACTATAGGATAATAAAAATCAAAAAGCACTTAAATATGCAAGCACGTTCCACATGCTTGTGTATATAATGTTAAATAACAACACGTAAAACTAAATTAAGCGACAAGTTGATTGATTTTTTCTTCCTGCTCTTTAAGGTTCAAGGACAAGACTTTTGAAACACCCTTTTCTTCCATCGTAATACCGTAAAGCATTTGTGCGGCGGACATTGTAGTCTTATTATGCGTTACCACAATAAATTGGGTATTGGCGGAAAATTCTTTAATAACATCAACATATCTACCCACATTTGCTTCATCCAAAGGTGCATCTGCTTCGTCCAAAATACAGAAAGGCGAAGGTTTATGCATAAAGAAGGCAAAGAGTAAAGCCAAAGCGGCAAAGGCCTTTTCACCGCCGGAGAGAACGGCAATACTTAATAACTTTTTACCTGGCGGTTGTGCGGTAACTTCAATACCTGTTTCAAGCAAATTGTTAGGATCGGTCAAAGTAAGTTCGGCCTCACCGCCCATAGAAAGTTTTTTGTAAATTTGTTTATAGAAAGTTCTGACTTGCTCAAAAGTATATTTAAAGTTCTCGCGCGTGGTAGCATTAATCTTTGTAATAGCTGCCTTTAAATCGCGCTTTGCATTTTGCAAGTCTTCAATTTGTTTGGTTAAGAAATCATTTCTTTCTTTTAAAGCATCATATTCTTCAGGCGCGGTCATATTTACGGCACCCATGCTTTCAATACGGTGGCGCATCATCTTAACGCGTTCAAGGTCCACCTTCTTTTCGCCCCATTTCATTTGGGCTTCTTCTTGGGTTATATTCCAGCTTTCAAGCAAAGTATTGATAATTGCGGTTTTTTGGCGGCGGTGATTTGTTAAGGTATTTTCCAAATCATGCGCTTTTACCGTAAGTTCATTAACGTGATTTTTATTTTTATTTAAAGCGGAACTCTTGTTATCAAATTCAAGTTTTATAGCAGTTAAACCCTCTTTCATTTTTGTTTCGGAAAGTTCTAAAGCGGCCAAAGCATCACGCTGCGCAGTAAGTTTTGCTTGGGAGGTTAATTTTTCTTCTTCCAAGGCTTTTACGCGTTCCTGTGATTTCAGCATTTGCTCTTGGCGCTTTTTCTCTTGCTCGGCTAGATTTTGTTGCTCGCTTGAGGAACTCTTTAAATCAAGTTCAATATTGTTTTTCTTTAATTTTACTTCGTACAAAGCGGCATTGGCACGCTCAATTTCCGCTTTTAAATTGGCGGCCTCTGTTTCAAGTTCCGCACGTTTTTGGCGGGCGGTTTCAGCCTCTTTTTTAGTTTCTTCTTGTTTGGTTCTAAAGATTTTTAATTCTTCTTTTGCCGTATTTATTTTTTGTTTACGCGCTTCTAAATTTTGCAAAAGTTCTTCTTTGTTTTTATTGATTTGTGCTTGTGCAGCCTCAATCTCCTGCTTATTTCTTTGACGGACAGCTAGATTATTTTTGGCTGTATTTAAGGCAAGTAAATCTTCTTGAATTTTAGCGGAAGTATTTTTAATTTCCTGTTCTTTTAAGGAAATTTCTTCCATATTTTTGATTATTTTTTGTGCGGTTTCTTCCTGCTCTTTGGTTTTTTGTTTTAAATCTGATTTTGCGGATTCTTCTTCAGCCCAGAAACTCTCTAAAGTTTTAACTTCCTTTTCCCCGCCAGAAAGCCAGAAACTGCCTGCTACTTCACTGCCGTCTAAAGCATAACCGCTGCAAAGGTAATCAAGCAAGGCGGAAAGTTCGGGTTTACAGTCGATTAAAGAACGCAAATTTTGTGCACCGCCGAACATTGAACTTTCCTTTTGAACTTGCGGAACTTTATTTAAAATTAAAAATCTACCGCGCGCGCCGCCTTTTTGTTTTAAAATACTGATAGCTTTTTTGGCGGTTTCAAGGTCGGGGCAAATTAAGGAATCTAAAAATTTACCCAAAGTTTCTTCAACGGTCAAAGTATGTTCTTTTTTAAATTTGATATTTTTGCGCAAAGTACCCATTATGCCGGAAATTTTATTTTCTTCTATAATTTTGGCACCTAGCCAATACGGATCTTTTTTACCTTGCATTTCAATCATCTGCATTTTGGTTTTTAAAGAGGCAATTTCCGCTTGCAAAGCACTTAAAGTTTT
>CADAFA010000076.1 GCA_902787065.1 uncultured Elusimicrobium sp. | reverse complement strand
AGAAAAAAAAAAAAAAAAGCAAGTCACGACGATAAAATCGTTTTAGGAAAAATTAAATATTTGGAAGCAAAAAAATTTACGGTGTGATAACTTCTTTTAAATCTTCAATGCCGTCATTGTTTAAGTGCATTTCAATTTCAAGCATATAAAAATTGTCTTTAATATATTCTTGCCAACCGGCCGGAAGTTTTACATAATCTTTAAAAGTGGTAATTAAAGGCAAATTACCCCTCAAAGAAGCCATATTTTTTATATCGTCAAGGGTATATTTTTTATGGTCCGCATAACGCCAGGTTTGTTTTAAATTTAAACCTAAATTTTTCAAAGTAGTTTCAAAAGATTTAGGGTCCCCAAGGGCACAAAAGCAAATAGCAGGCCCCTGTAAAGCATTTAAAGGCACAGGCTCATTTTTAATTAAATCAAAATAATTTTTGGGTTTATGCACCGCCTCAATAACAGGTAAGGAAGGATTATAATGTTTAATTTGTTTTTTGATATTTGCAAGTTTTGACTCGGAAACCAAATCACTATGGGTTAAAAATAATAAATCGGCACGTTCTAATGCAGTTAAGGGCTCCCGTAAATTACCGTAGGGCAAAAGCCCCCCGCCAAACGGGTTTTGGGCATCAAGAAGGACAATATTTCTGTCCCTTTTAAGTTTATGATGCTGGAAGCCGTCATCAAGCAAAATTACTTGGCTCTTAAATTCTTCTTTTGCGCGCTTTGCGGCTTTATAGCGGCTTTTGCTGACAATAACCGGCACTTGCTTATCTTTTAAAAGAAGGTTCATCATATAAGGTTCATCACCGGCATTTTGCCAATCTAAAGATTTTTGATCATATAAGACTACCACTTCCTGCCCTTCTTTAGGGCGTTTATAACCGCGGGAGACAACTGCAACCCTAAGGCCCATTTCCGCTAAGATTCTGGCGCAAAGCAAAACTGTGGGCGTCTTGCCTGTTCCGCCGGCTGTAATATTGCCAACGCAGACTACAAAACTGTCAACACTCTTTTGCTTTCTGATTTTTAATTTATAAAGCAACAGGTTAAATTTTACAGCAATTAAATACACAAAAGAGCAGGCTTTTAAAAATATTTGCCCTGCTTTATATTTAAGTATTTTTTTACGGATATTTTCTGGGTTCATACTTTTATTATATTATTTTAAAGGGTAAGATGACAAACAATAACCCGCGCCTAAGGGGTTTGGCGCGGGGGAGGAGAGAATATGAAAAACTACTTTTTACTGTTTATAATCTGTTATACAATCGGCTATTTTACTGAAATTTCTTTGTATGCCTAAAGGGTTTTCCTTATGGGCGACATAACAATTTTTTTTGCCTTCGTTTTGCAAGATTACCATTTTGGTATTGCTTATTGATAATAAAAATTTTAATGTTGGTTTCATAATGTTCACCGCCTTATTACTGCTTCTTATACTTAAATTTTACTGTTTTTAAATAAACAAAAAAAGGGCCTAAAGGGTAATTTTTCAAGTATTTAGGCCTAGGAAATTTTTCCCTTAAGTCCCAGACATAAAATAAACTCTACGACGACACCTTAAATTTCAGGGTACAATTTTTACTAATTAGCCCAAATAAAAGCAATAACCCGGCAAGTATTTTTCCCCGCAACAACAATAAAATAAAAGAGAAATATATTTCCTATCCCCCCACTTGAAAAGAAGCGCGCCATTTTGTACCATTTATATATGGAGACAAATCCTTTAAAATTAAACTCACAGCAAGTATATCTAATAAATAACCCTACAACAAAACAGGAACTTGTGCAGTATTTAGTTTCAAATATTTGCGCTGGGACTGCTTTGAACCAAGAAGAGGTTTTTAAGGCAATAATTAAACGTGAGCAGGGTATAAGTACTACCCTGGAATCAGGCTTAAGCATCCCTCATGCCAGGTTGGAAGGATTAACTTCTTTCAAAGCAGTATTGGCTGTCATACCTCAAGGTATTAAAGATGCTTACGGTAAGAATATCAAGGTAATGTTCTTATTTTTATCCCCAAGCGGGGTCCAATATTTCCCGGAACATTTAAAATTGCTTGCCAAACTCGCTGAAACTTTTACCCCTGCTTTTATTGACGAATTGACCGGTTTAAAAACAACTGAAGAAATTGCCGCCAAATTACCCCTTTAATTATGAACGAAGATACAAACACCCAAACAAAATCTAAAGTAAAAAGCGTGGTGGTTATATCTACTGCCATGTTAACATTTATTACCTTTTGGAAGGCAGCCGCAATAGTTTTATGTGACTTCGGTTCAAGCGCTTTTTATGCAGGAGGTATCGCTTATAATGCTTTTGGGCCGGCTTTCCCATGGTATATTTTGGGTGTATCTCTCTTTTCAGGCTTGCTTTTGATGATGTATTTGGAATCTTGCTCAATGTTTACAAGAAGCGGGGTTTTCCCGGTAGTAAGTGCCGGGCTTGGTGAAAAGGCAGCGCAACTTGCCGCTTCAGCCCTTTTATTTGATATGGCTTTGACAGGGCCTATCAGCGGTCTTAGTGCGGGGAATTATTTGATAGGTTTAATCAATTCCACCTTTGCTACTTTTAAAATAAATATTGTTATTAATCCGGAAATGTTTTCCATGTGCTTTGCAGCGGCGGTAGTAATTTACTTTTGGCATCAAAATGTTAAAGGTATACAAGATTCAAGTGAAAAAAGCGCAAAAATAATCAAACTTTCCTTAATAATTTGCGGTATTTTATTTTTATGGTCTACTATCACTTTGGCTTTACGCGGAACGGTAACTTTACCCCCCCTTAAACCGCAACTTACCAAAGAGGCCATGGGCTGGGCAGCGAATATTCCGTTTATGCAAAAAGTAGGTTATATAGGGGTGTTGATTGCTTTGGGACATTCTGTTTTAGCTTTAAGCGGGCTGGAAACTTTGGCCCAGGTTTTTAGGGAACTTGAATATCCGAAAATTCAAAACCTCAAAAAAACCGCAATGATAATTTTTGTGTTTGCCGTAGTTTTCACTGGCGGTTTAACTTTTTTGGCTTCTTTAATAATTGCCCCTCAAGATATGGCTAAGTATAGTGATAATTTAATTTCCGGCCTTGCCATGTCTTTAAAAGGACCGACATTTTTGAAACTTCTCTTACAAGCGGCTGTGGTTTTTGCGGGCGGCCTGATGCTTTGCGGTGCAGTTAATACCTCAATAATCGGCGCAAACGGAACGATGAACCGCATTGCAGAATCAGGCATTTTAATAGATTGGTTCCGCAAAATACATAAAAAATACGGTACAACTTACCACATGATAAATACCATTTGTTTAACGCAACTTTTGGTTATATTTTTATCACGCGGGCATGTTTATTTAATTGGTCAGGCCTATGCTTTCGGTGTGCTTTGGAGCTTTGTATTTGAGATGGTATCAATTGTAGTTTTACGCTTTAAAAACCGCGAACAGAAACGTGAATTTATGATGCCCCTAAATATAAAATTTGATCATTTTTATATTCCTATAGGCGCAACTTTAGTGGGGCTTGTTGTAGTAGCTTTAGCCGGTATTAACCTACTTACAAAAAAGGTGGCAACAATTTCCGGGGTATCTTTTGGACTAGTACTATTTTTAATATTCCATATTTCCAGCCGCTTAAATGCAAAGAAAGCCAATATTATGTTTGAAGAAGGCCCGCGGGAAAAATTAAACGAAACACAGGTGCAGGACCTTAACAAAGCCTTTGAAAACTTACCTTATAAAGAAAATGTCTTGGTTACAGTAAAAAATGCTGATAATTTATATCACCTTGAGAAAGTTTTAACAGATTTAAAAGATACTGAGATAAATATTATCGTTTTATATGTGCGCCCCCTTGATAATTGGAGTGCAGGTAAAGACAGGGAAGGCAGAAGTGTAGATTACAAAGAACTCTTTACACAAGTGATTTTGAAAGCAGAAA
>CADAFA010000075.1 GCA_902787065.1 uncultured Elusimicrobium sp. | reverse complement strand
TCCCCTTATCAGACGGCGGCAAGTGGCTCAATTGATGAAATTATTGAACCTTCCAAAGCGCGCAGTGTTATTATTCGTGCTTTAAAAGTTTTGGCTAAAAAGAGAGTTGCCAAAACCAATGAACCAAAAGGAAATATCCCACTTTAATTATGAAACACTTAACCTTATTTTCTTTGTTTATCGCTTTATTGGGCACGGTATGGGGGGCTGAAATTGTCAAAGGTCCTTATACCGAAGACGCAGAACAAAAAAGTGCTATCGTCAAATTTGTTGCTACGGAAACTACTCCTGCTTGGCTTGAGTACGGCCCTGTGGGGAAATGCAATCAGCTAATGGCAATTTCAGCCCCTTCGCGGATACACCGTTTTGTTTTACATGGGCTTACCCCGAACACACAATTTTGTTACAAAGTTCAAAACTTTATTTACTCCGGAACGCAAAATAGTTAACTTTTTAATAGTAGGCAATACTTCCTCGCAAGAAGGGGTTGATACTTCTGAAATCAAAAACACTATGGCGCGCAATATGCTTAATTATGAATCGGATTTTTTGGTACATACCGGTAATATCTCGTCCTCTGGGCTTGCACAGGACGAAACCGTTCAGTTTTTTGAGCCTTATCAACCAATTCTAAAAAATATGCCTTTAGTTGTTGCGATAGGTTCAGACGAATACGGCCCCGATGCCAAAACTGCCGAAGGCAAAGGTTTTTTGGCCGCACACTATAAAGCAAATCACACAATGCCATGGAGTGTCGCCACACCTAACTATTATTATTTTGATACCGCAAATGCACGTATAATTGTCATTGATACAAATAATTTATATGGTGCTTTACAAGCCCCTAAACTTGATAAAAAATCATCACAGTATGAATGGCTTAAAAATACTTTAGCTAAAGCCGGTGCAGATAAATGGAAAATTGTTGTAATGCATCATCCTGTTTATTCAAGCGGTAAAACGGAAGATTTACTTAGTGCCTTTCTTGCCCCTTTATTTGAAGCCCATCAGGTTAAATTGGTTATTCAGGGGCATCAGGGTGCTTATGAGAGAACTAAACCTATAAAGAAAGGGGAGTCTTCAAAAAGCGGGCCTATTTATGTAACGGTTGGCGGCAGCGGAAAGTTTTTTGAAGAAAGTTCTTATGAAAATGAGTGGGGCTCAAAATATTTGGCCTTACCGCATTTTTCGCATATTAAAATTGTAGACAGGAAATTATCTTTGCGCACTTATACACACGATAATAAACTTATTGATGCCTTGGATGTAAATTTTTAAAGGCTTGAAGGAAATGGAAAAAAACATTATAATAGAAGAAAGGAGTTTCATTTAATGTAGGGCTGATAACCCTAATAAAATTTAAATCTGTTTTTGGAGCGTTAAGAAACGCACTACTTCGCGTTAAGCGAGGTGATTATCATACCAAGAACAGTCGTATCAAGCACAAGATGATAGGCCTAATTAACCTATTGTTTTGTGCTGAATGTTTGCCATATTATGTGGCAGGCTACGGCTGTTATGTTTGAGTAGTATGATAATCACTCAGATATATTAGCCGTTTTTTATTGGCTGATTTCATATTTGTCGCCACCCGTGCGCTTTATCGCACGGGCGGGAGATGCCGAGCAAATATTATTTGCGAGGCAGAGGGGGGATAAATAAGGAAACTTTATACCCCCATCCGTCAAGCAAAAAACAGGTTTTTGCTTACCACCCTCCGCCCGCCATGCGGGTGAGGGCAATAAGGAAAACAAGTTTGTTAAAAAACAAAAAAGGAGAAATAAAATGAAACAAAAAAATAAAAATCTCAAGTCAGGTTTTACCTTGCTTGAATTATTAGTTGTAGTGATAATTATAGGCATACTTGCAGCAATTGCTTTGCCGCGATATCAAATGGCGGTTGCCAAGACAAAATTTGCAACTTTAAAAAATTTAACAAGAAGTGTTGCAGAAGCAAGAAACAGATATTTTTTAACTAACAGTAAATATCCCAAATCAGTCAATGACTTAGATATAGATTTAGATATAGTTACTGCTTTCGATAAATCCGGTAGTTCTTTTATATTTACTACTTCACAAGATATCTCTTGCACAGTTTGGGCTTTTGATAGTTTTGAAGCATCTGCCGCGTGTGGTAGAAATATTTTAGGCAAAAAGATTATGTTCTATATTAAGCAAGACGGTTATTCTCCCGGTTCTTGTTTAGCATATGATGATGCTTCCGGTAAAGCAAGTCAATTTTGTGCAAAAGAAACCAATAAACAATTAAAAACACAATGTGGAATTGACGGGTATTGTCAATATTATTATTGATTGAAAGTTATTGCAATAAGTTTATAAACGCAATATGAACGCTATTAGATAATACACTTTAATTTGTAATACTTTATTTATTTTGGTAAAATAAATTTGTAAGTAATATTGTAAAAGGAGAATATATGAAAAAATTAGTTTTACTGTTGCCTTTTGTGGCAGTTTTAGCAGCCTGCGCCATACCTAATTTGGAAACCGGCAGTTCTTTGTTCAGCCAAACCCAACAACCTATGATGGTAGGTTCTGAAAGGGGAACAAAAATCGGCCGTGCCTGCGCTAAAAACTATTTCGGTATCTATACTGAAGGTGATATGAGCGTTGCTACCGCAAAAATTAATGGTAATATTACCAAAGTTGCTACCGTAGATAAAGATGTAAAAGGTTATTTGCTTTTTGCTGAAGTCTGTACAGTAGTTACAGGTTATTAATTTAGATCCCCCACATAAAAGTGGGGGATTTTTATGTAAATTTTTCACTTCTTTATATTCCCCGCCCCTTTCGTAAGAACGGCGGAGGGGTAAGGGGTGGGGTTGTAAAATAAAAGTAATTCCTTATAAATTATGAATCAAAAAATTTGTTTTGTTTGCCATGCAAATATTTGCCGCAGTTTTTCCGCAGAATGCTTTTTAAAAGATTTTTTATCTAAAGCAGGGCGTGGAGATATTGACGTAATTTCCCGCGGTATTTATGCGCAAAGTTATTTTGAAGTGCCAAACAAAATTACTAATTTTTTAGCATCAAAAGGTATTAAACAGCCGCCGCATACCGCAACTTTACTGACGCGCCAAGATATGCAAAATTGTTCTTTGGTTTTGACAATGACCGAAGGCCAAAAAGAATATATTTTAGATAATTTTTCAGAATTTTCCGACAAAGTTTTTACCCTTCACGAGTATGTCTACGGTAAAGAACAAAGTATAAAAGACCCTATTACTCTAACGGGACGTAGTTTTGATAAAGTCCTTGAAGAAATTTATAATACCGTAAAAGACCTTGTTAAAAAAATTTAACAAAAAATGATATACTTATTTTAGAGGTTATTTTTTAATGCGGGGCTAATACCCCCGAGAAAAATTTAATCTGTTTTTGGAATTATGCTTTTGCATAATGCCTTCGCTTAAAAGCGAAACGGTTAGTCTCCGAAAACAGTCGTATAAACACAAAATTTACGGACTAATTACCCGTGGGTTTTGTGTTTAATGTTTGTTATTAAGACAAACTACGGCTGTTATATTTGAGAGGCGACTAACCGGCTTAAGTATATCGGCCGTTTTTTATTGGCTGATTTGAAGGTAAACAATTTTGTTAAAAAACAAAAAAGGAGAAAGTATGAAAAAATTACTAAGTAAAATTAAAGATACTTTAAGTGTCTTTTTCTCAAGCAAAGGTTTTACCTTACTTGAATTGTTAGTAGTGGTACTCATTATCGGTATTTTGGCCGCTATTGCTTTACCGCAATATAAACTAGCAGTTGCAAAAAGTAAATATAATAGCATCAAAGAAATTGTAGAGAGTATAGCAAAATCTGTAGAGTGTTATTATTTAGCTAATAACACTCCACCTGAAAATTTATCCGTATTAGATATTGATATTCCTGGAGAATACAGTCAAACGTACGGTGCACCAGAAAAATCAAGGAAGGATCTTCCTTCTGGTGTAAATTGCGGTTTTGGTGCGGGAGATTCCTCATACCAGTCTATTGTTTGTGTTATAAACATATTTGGTACGACGATGATTTATTCTTCTCTAGTTTATTATAATCAAACAAAAAATCCTAGATATTGTTATGCTTCTTTGGATAAGACAGATTTATCAAATAAACTTTGCCAAATAGAAACAGGCAGGAATGCCCCAGGGGTCCGCGGATGAAGGTGTTGCTCTCATTGATCTCGAAACAGACGGGGGAGAACAGGGCGGTCAGGTGGACCGCGGCGTTTATCACGGCCAGGATCCAGGCGATCCGGTATTCAGACTTCGGGCTGAACATAAGGCCGCTGCAGACCAGGGAAGAAAGTTTCGAGGAGATATCGCAAACCGCATACGTCGACGATGGGGGCCGGCTGGTGCTGAACATTTCCTTCAACCGGCGGCATTACCGTCGTGTGGAGGCCGAGCGCGTGCTC
>CADAFA010000074.1 GCA_902787065.1 uncultured Elusimicrobium sp. | reverse complement strand
ATAAAATGAAGCTGTAATACCACGTAAGTATTTTTGAGAAAATTTTAATTTTATAACCCCACCCCCTGCCCCTCCGCCTTAGGAAGGGGCAGGGAGTAGAAGAAAATATTTTAGAGTTTAGAGCCGTAGCGCACAGGCATATTTTCGCGCTGCGCAGCAGATTAATAAAACCAAACCAAAAACTAAAACCTGTCAAGTATTTTTTAGATAATTTTAACTTTTCTTTGAGGACGTGTACCAAGAAGTAAAACGAACGGAGTGAGTTTGCGGTACTCTAGGAAAAGAAAAGTTAAAATTAGCAAAAAAGAATTAGACAGCAAAGAATAGTACTTGCATATTTCAATACTGCCAATTTCCCTTTAAAAATGTTAAAATATATATATGAAGAAGATACTAAATCTCCAATGCGCCATCTGCGGCAAAGAACATAAAACCCGTGATTCAGACTACGTTTGTACTGCATGCGGTGGGCCTCTTGCCATAAATTACGACTATAAGTTAATCAAAAAACGTTTTGATTATGACGTGCTTGAAAATAATCACTCTTATAATATTTGGCGTTATTTGGATTTGCTCCCGATTGATGATCACGATGAACTTCCGCCGGTACAAGTGGGTTGGACTCCTTTATATGAGGCTGATGAACTGGCAGAGAGGTTAGGTATCCGCAAACTATTTATTAAAGACGAAGGCAGAAACCCTACGGGGTCAATTAAAGATAGGGGCAGTGCCGTAGCTGTTGCGCGTGCCCTTGAGGTTGATGCCAAAGTTATTACCGATGCCTCAAGCGGTAATGCAAGTGATTCCCTTGCCTGTATCACCGCCGGTATCAATTTAAAAACCGTAATTTTTGCGCCTAAAAATACACCGGAACCAAAACTTGTCCAGCTTTATATTTATGGTGCGGAAGTTATAAGAATTGACGGTACTTATGATGATGCTTTTGAAATTTGCCGCAAAGCAACCGAGCGTTTTAATTGGTATAACCGCGCGGCAGGCTTCAACCCTTATGCAAGGGAAGGTAAAAAGACCTGTGCTTTTGAAATTTGCGAACAACTTCAATGGGAAGCACCGGATAAAGTATTAGTTGCCGTTGGTGATGGTACAATTTTAAGTGGTATGTGGCGTGGATTTCAGGATTTTAATAGGCTTGGTATTATTGACAAAATGCCACAAATGATAGCCGTTCAAGCTGAAGGAAGTTCCGCTGTAACAAAGGCATGGTTTAATGACGGGAAACTTGAACCTGTACAAGCAAATACTATTGCAGACAGTATCTCCGTAAATGTTCCGCGCGACGGTTTTTTGGCTTTACAGGCTTTAAAAGAATCAGAGGGGAGTGCGGTTACCGTCAGCGACGCGGAAATTATTGCCGCAATACCGGAACTTGCGCGTGCTTCAAGTGTTTTTGCAGAGCCGGGCGGTGCAGCAGTTTATGCCGGGCTTAAAAAGATGGTGGCGCAAGGCGCTATTAAGAAGGATGAAACCGTTGCTATCGTAGTTGGGGGAAACGGCTTAAAGGATATTGATGCAGCGGCGAAATCTATTCAAATTTCCCAAAATCTGGTTAAGCCGGATTTAGAGGAAATGATAAAATTGGGGTTATTACCGAAAGAGAATTAAGGAGGAGTTATGGACGAAAAATTATCGTCTACCGCCGTAATAAAAATTGATACGGCAGCCGCGCGCGAAGCGCAATATGACTTGCCGCAAAGTTATGGCAAAACTGAAAGTTTTTTACTACCTAAAGACCCAAATTGGATGTTCCTTTTTTGGGAAATCGTAAACGAAACATTTGAACAAATCAAAGATAAAAAGGGGCAAAATGTTTTTGATAATGCAAGAACAGTTATCCGCGTATATGATATAACCGATAAAATTTTCGACGGTACAAATGCCAATAGTTATTTCGATGTTCCAGTTGTATTAGATGCAAGAAGCTGGTATTTGCAAGTCCCCAGTGGGCGCACTTATATTTGCGATATCGGTGCAATTTTGCCCAGCGGGGAATTTATTTTGCTAACACGTTCCAACAAAACCACTGTTCCGACAGGCCAAATTTCTAATGTAATTGATGAAAAGTGGATGATGGTCGAAGGCGAATATGAAAAGATTTTAAAAATGTCCGGTGCCGATATGTTTGGTGCAGGCGCAAGCGAAAAGTTACAGCATATTTTTGCGCAACGTTGGAAAGCCTTTGAAATCGGGCGAGATACAAACCCTTCTTCACATATTTCTTCTTGGGGATCCCATACTTTACATAAACCTCAAACTGATGAAGATATTTGGCTTAAAGCCGCTTGCGAAATTATCATTTACGGTCAAGCCAGCAAAAATGCCGATGTTTATATTAAAGGGGAAAAAATTAGCCTTAATGAAGACGGCAGTTTCTCTTTCCGCTTTCCTTTAAATGCGGGGCAAGTTGTGGATATGCCTATTAAAGCCCAGCATAAAACAAAAGGCGAAAAGCAAAGATTTATTACCATCAAAGCAAAACGCGAGGAGGTCTAATGGAGCAGGAAAAGGGTTACCTCTCTTTAGTTTTACATGCCCATTTGCCGTTTATCCGCCACCCGGAATACCCCGATTTTCTTGAAGAAGATTGGTTCTTTGAAGCGATGGTGGAAACTTATCTCCCGCTTTTAAATGTCTACGAAAATTTAACCGCTCAAGGGGTAGATTTTAGGGTAACGATGTCTTTAACTCCGCCGCTTTGCGAAATGATGGCAGATGAAATGCTTACCCAGCGCTTTCGCCATTACTTAAACCAAAGAATTGAATTATCTGAAAAGGAACTTGAGCGTACAAAAAATACAGAATTTGCATACGTCGCAAAAATGTACCATGAAAAGTTCCACAGATACCGCGAACTTTTTGAAAATTATTATCATGGCCGCATTTTGGAAGGTTTCAAAAAATTCCAAAATATGGGCAAACTTGAAATTATTACTTGCTGCGCAACACACGGTTATTTGCCTTTGCAGGTGCAAGAGCAAAGCATTAAAGCTCAAATTAAGATTGCAGCAAATAATTACCGCAAACATTTTGGGCGTTCACCGCGCGGTATTTGGCTTGCGGAGTGTGCCTATAATTACGGCGTAGACAAATATTTAAAAGAAGAAGGTATAAGGTTTTTCTTTATGGAATCACACGGTGTTATGCACGGTGTTCCGCGCCCGAAATACGGCATTTATGCACCGGTTTATACACCGCAGGGCGTTGCGGCTTTTGCGCGTGATATGGAATCTGCCCAACAGGTTTGGAGTGCCGAAAGCGGCTACCCCGGCGATCCGCACTACCGCGAATTTTACCGCGATTTAGGTTATGACCTCGATTATGATTATGTAAAAAACTATTTGCATAGTGATGGCGTAAGAAGAAATATTGGCATGAAATATTATAAAATCACCGGTAAAGTTGCTTTAAATCAAAAGCAGCCATATTACCCAAGTGATGCTTTGGAAGTTGCCGCTAGCCATGCCGGGAACTTTATGTTTAACCGCCAAAAACAAATTGAATATTTATCAAGTGTTATAACGGACCGCAAACCTTTAGTTGTTTCGATGTACGACGCAGAACTTTACGGGCATTGGTGGTATGAGGGTATAGATTTCTTGGAATTTTTATTCAAAAAAATCTATTATGACCAAAAAGATATAAAGTTAATTACACCTTTTGAATATTTGGAAAAATATCCTGTTAACCAAGTTGTGCAACCGTCCCCGTCTTCTTGGGGGGATAAAGGCTATAATGATGTTTGGCTTAACAGCGGTAATGATTGGATTTACCGCCATCTCATTAAAGCCGCGGAACGCATGATAGAACTTGCAAACCGCTTTCCAAATGCAGACGGGGTTTTAAGGCGTGCTTTAAATCAATGTGCGCGCGAACTTGTTTTAATGCAATCATCCGATTGGGCATTTTTGATGACGGTTGGTACTGCAAAGGAATATTCCACAAAACGCACCAAGGACCATGTTAAACGTTTTACCGCGCTTTATGAGATGATACTTGGCAACCGCATTGATGAGAATTATCTTAAAGAGTTGGAATGGAAGGATAATATCTTTCAAGATATTGATTACAACGTTTATAGATAATAGAAAATCTAGTATTACGCGTTTTCGTTCCGCATTATGCGCTAAAACGCATATAACGCGCTTGTACATTTAAGTAATTTTAAATTTTTCTACGGGTAGAATTACCCTTTTCCTAGAGTACCGCAAACTCACT
>CADAFA010000073.1:4470-6393 GCA_902787065.1 uncultured Elusimicrobium sp. | reverse complement strand
CAAGATAATAATATGGCAACACCGCAAACGGCACAAATAAATGCAAACTGTCGTTTGTCCTTCAGCCAAGTTCTAAACAGCAAAGAAGATAAATCTTTAAAAATGTTTGAAGACAGGGTTGAATATTTTTTAAACGAAGGTTTCTTTTGGGAAGCATGCCTAAGGGAGCCCTTACAAAACAAAAAAAATATTACCATGCATTATATCGGACACATAGAAGGCAAACAGCCGACACAAATGGAATTGAAACGCCTTTTAAAAAGTGCCGCCGAGTTTAAAGACGAACTTGAGGGTTATATTGAAGACCAAGAACCAAAAAATTCGCCTTTACATAAAGCGGAAAAGTATGTTGTTTTGAAAACCGATCCTAGTTTAATGTTAGATAAGCATTGTGAAAAAATGCTTAAAAAGGAAAACAAACATTTTAAAGAAAACAGCGACATGGCTAAAATTTTTATACATATCAAAACGCAGCAAAACCCACACAATGTTGGCACCGTTACAATAGAAGCCCACAATTAACTTCGCTTTAATTATAACGGAACAGGCCTTTTGGAATTAGTAAAACTAAGAAACAAAAGGCCTGTTTTTTAAAAAAATATAACTTCAAAAAGAATTTACCCCAAAAACTAATAAAGCAAACTTCCTTTAATAAATTAAGTAAAATATATTTATGACGTGGTATGCTTATTTTATTTTCCCGCTAATTGGTTTTATAGGCATGTTTTGCGGTGGTTTTTGGAGCGTCGGCTGCGGTTGGCTGATAGTACCGACAATGTTAATTTTCGGTTTCCAACCTTTGGAAGCCGTCGGGGCGGCATTACTTCAAATGGTGTTTTCCACCGCACCCACGGTTTTAAAAGAAATGCCGAAAACTTCTTGGGATAAATCTTCCGTTATGCGTTCTTTGGCTTTACCTATGGCAACAGGTGTTATTTTAACTGCTTTCAGCGGGCGCTTAATAAATGCTTATTTATATGATAAATTCGGCTCTAAAGCTTTGCTTTGCCTTTTTGTTTTTGTGATGCTTTTTATTGTGTTTCAAAGTCTTTTCGGTAAAACCGCACAGAACCAAAAGAAAGAACCCAATATTTCAAAAAAACAAAGTTTGCTTGCTCTTTTTTGCGGAATGTTCGTAGGTGTCATAAGTTCGGTGCTTGGTATTAGCGGAGCATTGATTTTCAGGCCGATCATAATAAACGGTTTTAAAATTGCGGAAAAGCCTGCCGTACAGACAGTGCGCTTTTTACTTTTAACAGCAACTATAAGCGGCTCTATGTTTTATTTATTTGCTGAGGGGAATTTCCACCATAACATTTTACTTTTAGGTATACTTATTGCACTTGGCGGAGCTTTCGGCTTCCCGCTTGGAGTGAAGTATGGAGCAGTAGTTTTAAAAAACGGTTATGTTAAAATTTTACAAAAAAGTTTTGGCAGTATAATTTTGATTATCATTGCAAATGCAATCCTAAATTTACTTGACTTTGTAAAATTCAGCCGTTATTTAATGATAATTTGCGCTATTATTTTATTTGCTTATATAAATATTTTTACTTTTTATACGGTAAAACATCCGCGTTAATATACCAAAATTGCTATAATTTATTATAGCCTTTAGGCTAAACAATTTGCTGTTTTTGGGGGCTTTTGCCGCCTTCTTTTAGAAGGAATTCCAAACCAAAAATAGCCGTTATATATCTTTTGTTTTTTATTAAACAAAAGATGGCGGCTGTTTATTTGAGTGCTTGGAATTCCTCAAATAACAGCCGTTTTTGTTTGTATAAATACGGAGGATATATGAAAGAAATATTAATATTATCTTGTTTTTTCGCAATTATGTTTTTGGCTTTTTATTTTGTATATTTAATTGCCAAACACGATAGAGAAAAGAATAAATTAAAATAATTTTACTTCTTAAAAATT
>CADAFA010000073.1:0-4441 GCA_902787065.1 uncultured Elusimicrobium sp. | reverse complement strand
ACAAAGGCCACACAGTGATTCCAACGCAATTCTTCCTTAAGGTAGGTTAGGCTAAATGCGGCAAAAACAACTAAAGTAATAATTTCCTGCATACCTTTAAGCTGGGCTGCACTGAAATACTGATGCCCGATTCGGTTCGCCGGAATTAAAAAACAATACTCTATACCTGCAATTAACCAACTTAATAAAATAACAATCCACATGGCTTTGTTTTTAAAACGCAAATGGCCGTACCAGGCAAAAGTCATAAAAATATTTGAAATTGTTAATAAAATTATAGGTTTGTACATAGGGGGTAAAAGTTAATCACTCCAGCTTGGGGTAAAAGAGTTTCCTTTTATATTTGCAATCAAATGCTGGGCGCTGCCGTCAGCATCCATAACATAAATCTGGCGTTTGCCGGCACGGTTCGTAGTAAATGCTATAAAGCGTCCGTCAGGGGACCACCAAGGGTCTTCATTGGAGCCGTTGTCAGCGGTAAGCTGTCTTAATTGACCGCCGGTAATATCTACTAAAA
Organism: uncultured Elusimicrobium sp.; assembly: GCA_902787065.1. Taxonomy (GTDB): domain Bacteria; phylum Elusimicrobiota; class Elusimicrobia; order Elusimicrobiales; family Elusimicrobiaceae; genus Proelusimicrobium. The sequence continues at coordinate 3,924 of CADAFA010000073.1, read as the reverse complement.
ATATATCTATCGGATGATCGGCTGCTTGGCGGCCTGCAAAAACAATCCAATCACCATTAGGGGACCATTGGGGAGAGTCCGTCCAATTAAATCTTGTTAAGCGGCGGGTGCTTTTTGTTTCAAGGTTCATAATGTAAATTTGTGGATTACCGGAGCGGTTTGAAACAAAAGTAACGAATTTCCCATCAGGAGAAAAGGACGGAGAGCCATCAACACCGTATTTATCGGTTAACTGTAAAGTACGACCACTTGAGAGTTCTTTTAAGTAAATGCTTGGATTTTGGCCTCTGGATAAAGTCATAACAAGTTTTCTGCTATCTGCAGAAACGCCCCCGATTAAGTTTAACCCCTTTTCTTGAATTACGGGAGAAGATGCCCCTTCTTTTAAATCTAACACATAAATTTGCGGATTTCTGTTGCGGTAAGTAGTGTAATAAAGTTTTGTGCCGTGATCTGCCCAACGCGGAAGCAAGGAAATTGATTTATCATTTGTTAGTTTTGCAAGATTATAACCATCATAATCAACAATATAAATTTCTTTCCTGCCGGTACTATCATTGGCAAAAGCAATTTTTGTAGAGGAAAGACCGCGTTTACCTGTTAACAATTTAATAATTTGGTCAGCAAACAAATGGGCACTTTTTCTAATGCTTTTTGTAGGTACTTTAAAACTTTTGGCAAGCAAACCTTTTTTGGAAGAAGTATCATACATAAAAGCTTTTATTTGCCATAAATCTTCTGTATTTGTTGCTGAAAAATCAAAAAAGACATAATATAGAACATTTTTCTTTTCAAGGAGTGAAAGTTGCGCCCCTAGGGAAGAAATTTGTGCCGGTTCGGTATCCTCAATATTAAAATAACGGGAACGGTATAAATCACTTCTCAAAACATCAGCAAAAAGGTTGCTGTAAACTTTTTCTTCTTCAGGGGTTATATCGCTTGTTTTGTTTGCGGCAAGCCCTATTTTAGGTAAATCAGAGGGATTATATCTGGATGAAAGCCCGATATAAACATCACTTTCCCTTGCAAATAAAAAAACCGGCAGGAGAATAAAGAACAAAAATAAAAACTTTTTCATTATTTAATACCTTTCAAAATTGTTTTTGCTTCTTTAACAGCTTTTGACTTAGGATAATCTTGGATAATAGACTCTAAATAATTTTTGGCTTCGTCTTTTTTATTTAAAGGTAGCAAGCTTTTTGCATAGATTAATCTTGCACTTGCCGTCAAAGAACTTTTTGGAAATTTTTCCATCAAAGTTGCTGCTGTTACGGCTGCAGACTGATATTCTTTTTGTTCCAAATAAATTTTAGCTATGTTTAGATAAGCTTCTTGGGCTGATATCCCTTTAGATTCTGTTGCTTTTAAGTAAAGCCCAAAACCTTTTAAAGCGCTGTCATATTGTTTTTCTTCAAATTGTTTTTTAGCTTGGGCATAAATTTCCGTCGGTAAAACTGCGGTATTTGAGTTTTTGACCGAGGCTTCCAAATTGTCTAATTTAGAACTTAAATCATCAAGTTTATAATCAAAATTTTCTATATGGTCCGTAGCTACGGTTAAACGGCCCATGATTTCTTCCATCTGGACTGCATTATCTGCCTGATTTTGTTGTAATTCTTGTAAAATTTTATTGAGTTCTGAGACTTGTAATTTTAAAATAGCGGTATCTTCCTGCGTAGCAAGACAGCCGCATAAAAAGAGAGAGGCACACCCCGTTAATAGAAATAATTTATAAATGTTTCTGTTCATAAGATGTGCCCCTTTCAAACTATCTGGCAGAGATTACTGTTTCTGCTCTTCTGTTTTTCGCCCAGCAAGATTCTGTTTGATCTGTGCAGAGCGGGTTTTCTTCACCATAAGAAATGGCGTTAATATTTTCTGGTTTGATACCGAGTTTAATGTAGTAATCTCTTACTTCATTTGCTCTTTTTTGGCCTAAAGCGATATTGTAAGAGATAGTTCCTCTGTCATCGCAGTTACCTTCTACAGTAATATTATTGATGCCTTTAACTTTTAAGATTTCGGCATTGGCTTTTAAAATGTTTCTTGCCCCTTTTGATAAGGAGTATTCATTTAAAGCAAAGAATACAGGTGCTAAGCTAACTTCAGCGCTTTCAACTGCTTCTACGACTTCCTCCTCCGCGACTATGGTATCATAGTTGGAGTCGGCTGCGGCTTGTAAATCTGCGGCAGCATCCGCTTTTTTGTTTTTACTGCAAGCGGCTAAACCGAGTGCAAGCCCTAAAACTAACATCAAGCTTAATGTTTTTTTCATTTACGTCCTCCGTAAATATATGATACAAAATTTTAAAGAAAATTAAAATTTTTTTCTTGACACTTTATTTCTTTTTTTGTTAAATTTGTTATATAAAATGAGGTAATTTTTAGAAAAGTGATATTATGAAAAAATTAAATAAAGGTTTTACTCTGCTTGAACTGCTTGTAGTTGTATTGATTATAGGTATACTTGCGGGTGTTGCTTTACCGCAATATCGGGTAGTTGTTAAAAAAGCCCAATTAGCGGACTATATTAGTATGGTTAAAGCTTTAAAAAACGCCGAAGAATCTTATCTTTTAATGCATGGGAGATATACCGCAAATTTATCGGCATTAGATATATCCCTCCCCTCCAGCTGCAGATATTATGAAGATTCTTATTGTTCGGTTTACGAATGTGGCGAATCTTGGTACGGTGTTTGCAACGATGTAACCAATGTTCAAGCCGGCACCAAGGAATTTACAAAACATAAATTACGATACTTACAATTTATTCAGGATAATGATGATATGGACGGAGTAGAATATCATGCAGGCGATATAGTTTGCATGGCAATAAAAGATGCTGAAAGGAAAGCCTGCATGTCCCTGGGGCCTTACGAAATAACCCATAATAGCAGTACGGAAGTCCGATATCGTTATGTCAGATAATTTAACTTTACAGTTCCGTTTTTAGACTTTGTAAAAGCTGTTTTACTTCACTAAGTTTATTATTTTGTGTGGCAAAAATTCTAAAGCCATCACCGTTGGGGGCTTGTAAAAATTCCATTTTACCATTAAATTTCTGCATTATTTTTATAAGTGATTCTTGCGGCATTTGTGCATTTCTTGCAAGGTAAAAATCGTAAAATTTCGGTCCAGCTTCAATGGCGCGTATTTTCATTTCTCCGGCGTCTGCGGAAATTTGCATAATTTCAATTAAATTAAGCAATTCCTTTGGAGCAGGGCCGCATAAGTCTTCAATTTTTTGTTTGAGTTTTTGTTTTGTTTCAACGTCCGCTTCCAAAAAATCTTTGTAAAATTTAAGACGTTCATCATCGCTGGGTAAATAATCCGGTGAAATAAAAGCCGGCACACCCAAATTAACTGTTGCATACATTTTGCGGATAACAGGTTCACCGCGGAGTTTTTTAACTTCATTTGCCACCAAATCGCAATATAAAGAAAGCCCGACGGCATTTACATAACCGTGTTGCCTAATACCCAGCAAATCGCCGCCGCCGCGGATTTCCAAATCCCGTAAAGCAAGTTTGAAACCACTGCCAAGTTCACTAAATTCAAGCAAGGCGGACAAACGTTTTTGTGCCTCAGCATAAGAGGGTTTACTTTTCTTTTTAGGGAAATAAAAATCTTCGGGGTTAAAATCTTCCTCGCGTTTATTTAAAATCCAAGACGGCGCGAGTAAATAACAATATGCTTTTTTATTACCGCGCCCTATTCTGCCCCTTAATTGATACAATTGCGCAAGGCCGAAATTTTGCGGGTTTTCCACTATTAAAGTATTGGCATTTGCTATATCAATACCATTTTCAATAATTGTTGTACAAATAAGAATATCATATTTATAATCAATAAAGTCTTGCATTATACTTTCTAGTTTTTCCTTACTCATTTGACCATGAGCATAACAAATTCTTGCTTCTGGTA
>CADAFA010000072.1 GCA_902787065.1 uncultured Elusimicrobium sp. | reverse complement strand
GCTAAAGAGGCCGCAATAGAGGCAAAAATTAAATTTCTTGCCGGAACATAGGTTGACGGCAAACGCCCGATGGTTTTAATTTTTGCCAAAGGCTCGTTTGGTATATTGACTTTGCTGCCGCCTACCAAGGAAGTTACTTCTTTAAGCCAGGGCAAATTTAAGCTTATTTCAATTAATTTAACTTTCAAATTTTTACATATTTTACGGCAGCAATCCCTTTCTTTTTTATGTTTTTGACCGTAAGTTATGTTTAAACACACACATTCATAGCCTTGATGTAAAGCCCAATATAAACAGGTAGTTGAATCTAACCCTCCGGAATGTAAAATTATTGCTTTTTTGATTTTTTTTGCGGTCATTATTTATCCTCACTGTTTAAAGCGGCTGTGGTTTGGGCAAATTTTGTAATTATTTCAATTTCTTCTTCACTAAGATCATCAAGGTATTTGACCAAATTCGTTGCCAAAGTTATTGGGCGCCCGTTTGTGCTGTCCTCATTAAAATATTGCTTTATAAGCAAAGCATTTGCGCCATGGGATGCAGCAAAATTTTGTAATCTTAAAATACTTGCTTCAATTACTTTTGGGTCATTGGGTAAATCTTTTATACGTTGTATACCGATATTAGACCAAGGGCGCGTAATTTGGGTTACATTTGTAAAAACAGGTAAATCTTTGCCGTCTTTTACTTTAACGGGCAGGTTTTGAGGCCCTACCGGAATATAGTCAGATTTGCCTTGCATGGAAACGCAAGCCGTTAAAGTAAATAAAACTAAAGTCAGAAATAAATATTTTTTCATATAATCTCCTAATTTTTTGCTGCAAGTTGTCCGCAAGCTGCAGAAATATCCGAGCCTAAACTTTTACGAACAGTTACTTTGATATTCATATTTTCTAAGGCTTTTGCAAAAGCATAAACAGCCGCGATGGGCGGCGTTTTTGCTTTTGAGGTAGCCTCATTACAAGCAATTAAATTGACATGCAAAAGATAGTTATCTTTAAAGGAATTTATCCATTTACCAAGCTTTCTTATATGTGCCGGCAAATTGTTTACACCGTCAATAACGGTATATTCCAAAAAAACTTCGCGGGCATTTAATTTTAAGTAATTTTCAAGCTCTTGTTTTAAAATATCCAAATTATATTTGCGGTTTATCGGCATTAAAGCGGAGCGTTCTTTATTATCGGCATTATGTAAAGAAAGGGCCAAATTTACCTGTGGTAATTCTTTCGCCAAATTTTCAAATTTATCTGCAATTCCGGAGGTGGAAATTGATATATGGCGTTTCCCTATATTCAAATAATCTTTGTTCGATAAGATTTCTACCGCTTGTTTAACTTCTTGGAAATTTAAAAGAGGCTCGCCCATACCCATAAAAACTATATTTGAAACATGTTCGCCTTTAAATTCTTTTTGCAAAAATTGATACCAAAATAAAACTTGGTCTGAAATTTCTTCCGCTGTTAAATTACGTTTAAAGCCAAGTTTGCCCGTTGCGCAAAAAGCACAACCCAGAGGGCATCCAGCCTGTGAAGATACACAAACGCTCCAAAATTTACCCGGTTTCATCAAAACGGTTTCGATTTTTGGGCCGTCGTGTAATTTTAATAGGGCTTTATAAACTTTATCAAGTTTTGAACTTTGTAATTTTACTAGGTCAAAAGATAAGATTTTGAAATTTTTATTTAAGGCTTCCTGTAAGTTTTGTGGCAGGGTTTTAATTTCTCGCCAGCTACTTTTGCCGTCAACAAAGATCCCTTGCCTGATTTGGTTTAACCGGTATGTAGGGAAATTATTTGTTTTTATAAAATCTTTTATCTTGAGAAAGTCCATATTTACATTTTATCAAATTTGGCAAGGTAAAGTATTTTTTGTTATAATAATTTGGTAGTAATGTGTTTATAAAAACACAACAATTTAGGTTTTGACTTTATTTTTAAGGCCGTTAAGAACGGTGTGGACTAAAAATTTAGTTGCTCTCAGAGTTAAAAATGAAGTCGTTTTTCATATCTTTACAGATATGAAGGCGATTTTCGTTTTGGGCATTCTGAGAGCCCCAAAAAGGAGTCGCCTTTTTATTTGGCTGCGTCTTTTAGGCCTTTAAAAATGTGTTAACAAGGAGAAAATATGAAAAACAAACAAAACAAAAAAGTAAATACCAAAGGTTTTACATTACTAGAACTTTTAGTGGTGGTATTGATTATCGGTATTTTGGCTGCTGTTGCTCTGCCACAGTATAAAATGGCGGTTGCAAAAAGTAAATTTGCTACTTTAAAAAATAAGGCAAGAGCAATTTATGATGCAGAACAAAGGTATTATTTAGCAAACAATACTTGGGGAGTTAGGTCAACACTGGATATTGAAGTAAATAATTGTGATGTTGATACATCACTTGGATATGTGGATTGTTATACTAAAATTTTTGGCAAATATATTTATTATCTGATATGGTTTAAAAACGGAAATCAAGATTGTATGACAAATGAAGTAAACAATTTAAATGACATAACACATCGGGTTTGCCAAGCGGAAAGCGGTACAAAAAATCCAACAATATGTTCTAGTAACAATTGTCAATATTTTTGGCGTTAATTAATTTAAAAAATATTTTTTGCCTATTGTTTTTAAAAATTATAAAATATATACATGAACAAAAGGGCAAAAATTTATTTAGGTCAGGGTAACAAATGGTTGCCGACGGTTTATATCATAATTTCTTTGGCTTTAATGTTATTGCCGCTTCAGCAAATGGTAAATTCCGTTAGGGCGGTGCTTGCCTATTTGTTTATTCCGCAACTTCGTTTAGCACATCAAACAAAAGAATATTTTAAAGATATCAGCGAAGGTACACAAACTTTATTGAATGTAGCATTTGAAAATTTTGAACTTAAAGAAAAACTAAAAAATCTTCAAATTGAAGCTTTGGAAATACCTATTTTAAGGGAAGAAAATGAGCGTTTACGCCAAGCTTTAAATTTAAATAAATCAATAAAACTCAACGGTATTTGGACAAAAGTTGCCTATAAAGAACCAAATAAAATGTCAAGTTTAATTATCGATAAAGGGGAAGAAGACGGCATAACATTGCGTTCCCCGGCTCTTGCCTTGACGGAAGATGGAACGCCTGCTTTATTAGGGATGGTGGTTGAAGTTGCAAAAAACACTTCAAAAATTTTACTTTTGCCTGATGAAGATTTTAATGCTTATGTCGCTCTTGGAACTACTAAAACAGAAGCCCTTTTAAAAGGCCAAGGGTTAAGGAGTTTAACTTTAAAATATCTTCCTTTAGAAGAAAATTTGCAAATTAATACCCCTGTTTTTACATCTTCTTCAAGCGCATTATTCCCGGAAGGGTTACTTGTCGGTTATCTTTTAAGTGACGGAACAGAGGGTTTAACCGGGGCTTCAACTTATAAAGAACCTAAACTAAAACCTGCTTTAAATTTTGATACCGTTAAAGAAGTTTTTATTCTGTCATATAAGGGGAATAAATAATGCTTAGAATATTAAATTTGATTTTAGTTTTTATTGTCGCAACTATTTTTTATTGGCTTGGTTTAATTGCTTTTGCACCGCTTGAACTATCGGTTAATATTATGCTTGCTTTCAGTATAATAATTGCCGTAATTTTACCGCAAAGATATGGTTATACTTTTGCATTTTTCAGTGGTTTATTTCTGGATTTTTTGGGTACTTCGCTTTTTCAGGTTAGAGATAAAATTGATTTTAAAGAAGCTGTTCCCCAAATGGTCATAACGGGCATGCTAAATGTTTTATTCATTCTAATTTTTGGTTTGCTTTCCAAAGTTTTTACCGGTATTTTTGCTTGGCAAGGTTGGAAAGATTTAATTTTCGGCTCCATAGTTTTAGGTTTGATTATGCCCCTGTTTTATAATATAACCGACAAATTTTTAATATTTGATTCATTAAAAAGAGCAGATGAAAACTAAACTTAATTTTAATACACACCGTCTGATGATAATGTTTATTTTGGCCTTGCTGGGGGGCCTCTTAATAGCATATAAATTAATTTTTATACAATTTATTTCCCATCAAAAATATACTTCTCAAGCAGAACAAAACAGAACTCAAATTTTATACCAAACAGCACCGCGCGGGCAGATATTAGCAAGCGGGGGGGAAGTTTTAGCCTCAAACCAAGCGGCCTTCTCTTTGTATTATTTGCCGCCTTTTGAAATGCCTGAAGAAAAAACTTTAATGGAAATGGCTGGAGCTGTTTCAAAAAATACTTTGAAACCTCAAAAAGAAATCTTGCAAATTTTAAGAAAATCATTAAAAAACGGTAAAGCGGTTTTGATAGCAGATAACTTAGCGCCTAAAAATATTTTTGCTTTGGCTGAACTTCAAAATTTTTACCCCGGTTTATATTTACTTGAGGAAACAAAACGTTATTATCCTTTGGGTGCAAGTGCCGCTCATTTACTTGGATATATAGGCACTATGGAAAAGAGAGCCTGGAAACAACTTTCCGGAGAGCTTGATTACCGTTTAAATTCAAAAATAGGCAAAAGCGGTATAGAAAAACGTTATGAAAAAGAATTAAAAGGCCGTGACGGAGGTTTATTTCTAGAAGTTAACTATAAAGGCCGCGTAACCCAAATTATGAAAGATAACCGCTGGCGCAAAGGGGCAGACGTATATACCACCTTATTGGCCCCTGTTCAGCAGGCCGCAGAAAATGCAATAAGAAATTCTTTAACCGGGCAAGGGGCAGCGGTAGTTTTAGATGTTAAGACGGGCGCTGTACTTGCAATGGCGTCGTTACCTGATTGGGACCCTAATATTTTTACACCTTACAATGATGGTAAAAATAATGAAAGTAAAATCAGAATACCAGAATATAATTTGGCTATACAAGGTTTATTCCCGCCTGCTTCAACTTTTAAAACCATTACCGCTTTGGCCGCTTATGAAAACGGCGATCTTGATTTAAAACATGAGGATAATTGTACCGGTCATATATATCTAAATAATCGTGAGTTTAAATGTTGGAAAAATCATGGTCCGCACATAGATTTTATGAAAGGTATGGAACAAAGTTGTGATACTTATTTCTATAATTTAGGTTTAAAGACAGGTTCTTACAATATTGAAAAGATGCAGCGTAAATTCCACTTCGGACGTAAAACAGGTATTGATTTACCTGGGGAAAAATCCGGAAATATTTACGGGCCTACAAAGCGGGCAAATTTAAAAACTTATTGGTTTGGCGGTGATACTTTAAACCTTTCTATCGGGCAAGGGGAACTTTTGCTTACGCCTTTGCAAATGGCAGTATATGCCGCAGCCCTTGCATCAAAAGGTAAAATTTGGCGGCCTTATTATATTGAAAAAATTGTTTCACCCTCGGGTAAAATTTTGGAAGAGGGGAAAAGTGAACTTGTAGAACAAGTTAAACTTAAAGACGGTGCTTTTGAATTAATACATAAAGCTTTAAAAAATGTTGTTGATAATGCAACGGGGCGCGCGGCAAAAATTAAAGGTATTGCAGTTTACGGCAAAACCGGTACTGCCCAAAATCCGCATGGTGATGACCACGGTTGGTTCTTGGCTTTCGCCGGGGAAGAAAATGCTGAACCCGAAATTGCTGTTTCGGTTTTAATTCAATTTGGTAAAGGTGGCGGCGCGCAAGCAGCACCTGCTGCCCGTAAGATTATTAAGGCTTATTTCGATTTAAAACACAGCCAAAGTAAACAGGAAGACAAAAATGTTAAATAATAGTTCAAGAATCAAGACCAGAAAATTAGATTGGCTTTTAATATATGCCTTAATAGGTTTATGTATAATGGGTTTTTTAACGATTTTATCTGCGGTTAGCGGTACAAAGGAAATGGCTACGGTAATGCGTACCCATTTAATTGCTTTGCCTGTTTCCGTTGCGGCTTTTATTTTTGGCTGGCTTTTTAATTATCAAATTTATGCAGAGCATTACAGGAAACTTTATGCTTTTGTGATATTTTTACTCGTGGCTGTTCTTGCTTTCGGTATTGTTGCCAGAGGGTCCCATTCCTGGTTTAGATTAGGAGGTTTTTCCTTCCAACCGGCAGAACTTTGCCGTATAGCTCTTATTGTTATAACTGCAGCTTTTTTGTCAAGCAGGCAAAGATATATAAAAACTTTTAAAACTTTAGCAATATTTTCTATGTTTATTTTACCTGTTTTTGCGTTAATTATGATGCAGCCGGATTTTTCTTCCATAGTTGTTACTGCCCCGGCTTTGTTAATTTTGTTATTCGTTGCAGGGGTAAATATTTATTATTTTGTTTTGATAATAGCTTTTGCTTTGATGGCAGGAATTTTCCCGATACTTTGGACTTATATTAGTTTGTATCCGGAAGTATTGGATAATTCTGTAATTTTAACTTGGGTAAATTCCCTTTCCTTTGATATTATTCCTTGTTTAATTTTTAGCGGCATTATTTTAAGTTTATTTATCGTCGGGTGGTTTATACTTAAATATTTCCGCATTATTGTTCCGTTTAGTTTGGTTATTGTTTTGGCTTTTAGTATGGTGGGCGGTTTTTTTAGCGGTTATTTTGTAAATAAAAAAATAAAATCTTACCAGCGTAAAAGAATTGAAGCCTTTTTAGCCCCTTCAGCAGATCCGAAGGGGGCAAGTTATAATGTGCTTCAGGCCCAAATTGCCATGGGATCAGGGGGGGTGCTGGGAAAGGGATTATTTTCCGGCACGCAATCTCGTTTAGGTTTTGTTCCTGAAAGACATACAGATTTTATTTTGGCAATTTTAGGGGAAGAAAACGGCCTTTTAGGGACTTTACTTGTTTTAGCCCTGTATATTTTAATTTTGTGGCGCATAGTTTTGATAGCGCGCAATTCAAGTGATTTATTCGGTTATTTACTTTGTTCGGGTATTTTTGCTATATTTTTTGTGTACATGGTATTTAATTTCGGAATGTTAATAGGTATAGTACCTGTTGCAGGGATTCCTTTACCTTTTATTTCGTATGGAGGGTCAAACTTAGTCTCCAGCATGTGGGCAATGGGTTTGGTGGAAGGAGTTTATTATAGACGCCTTTCTTTAATCTAAAAAAATGCTATGATTAATATAGACACTGCTTTCAGGTATAGATTAAAATTAAATAAGAAAGCGGGTTTTACGTGCCATGCTTTTATAAAGAGTTTGGCTACGGCAGTCACTCAAAGTGGTTTTGATTATGTAATGAAGAATGACCACCCAAGAGTGTATGTATATTTAGGGGCTTTGGAAGACGAGGAAAGTTTAACTGAAATTGCAGAAATTTTCCTCAAAACTTATGTAAGCCCGGAAGAAGTAAAAACAAAATTGTTACCCTTTTTGGAAGGTAGCGGTTTTGTATTAAAAGATGTTGAGTTGTTACCTTATCACTTGAGCAATGTGCAAAATTTAATAAGCCACGTTTGCTATCAGGTTACAGGTGTTAGGGGAAGTATTAGCAGGGGGCTTTCTTTATGTCCAAGAATAAACAGAAAGCACCTTTATAGTATAGAGCGTTTAAACGCAAATGAAGTTAAAATAATAATGAAGCTTAATCCTTCAGGAAGTTTTAGCCCGGTGCAGGAGTTATTGAAGTTGCTCAGGCTAGGTGTTAAGAAGGAGGACTATAAAGCCATTCGCACAGCCCTTTATTGGGCAGATAAAAACGGGGTTTTACAGTCCATTTAAGTGGGAGAAAAAATGAGAAGGTCACATCTTAAAACAGTAAAAGCAGTAAAAGAGCAAAAGCCGATAAAACCGGCTTACCTCAATGACGACGGTAAAACAGAAATTGAAGTATTAGTTAATACCGCCTTTGAAGAAACCAGAATTGCTATTTTGGAAAATGGTGTTTTGGTTGAACTTTTGTGGGATAGAAGGAATACTTCTTTAAACCTTGTCGGCAATATTTATAAAGCCACGGTTGAAAATGTTTTACCCGGTATTAACAGCGCATTTTTAAATATTGGTTACGAAAAAAATGCTTACCTTTATATAACAGATACCATTGAAGGCGGTAAAAAACCGATTGATGAAATCTTATATAAGGGCCAGGAAATTATGGTACAGGTAGTTAAAGACAGTATCAGTACCAAAGGTATGAAAGTAACTATGGACGTTACTTTGCCGGGCAGATATTTGGTTTTAAC
>CADAFA010000071.1 GCA_902787065.1 uncultured Elusimicrobium sp. | reverse complement strand
TTGTTCCTTCTTTTATATCTAATTCCTCAAGAAGTTTAGCTTTATTAAAGCGCAAACTTTCTTTTGTTTTAGGTATAACGCCTGCATGTATAAGGCGTGCTTTTTGCGGTGTTGTGATTTTATATTTTAAAGCTGTTTGTAAATCTTTATTTGAAACAAAAATCATATAGTCCGCAAACAAAGCGGCAAAACGTTCAAGAAAAATGTAAAAATATTTTTTAAGTACATTTTGCCCTTCGTAGAAGACAAAACCATGGGTAGTGTGTACAACTTTTGCTTTTGTAAAAAGTTTTGCGGCAATACGCCCTAAAATACCGGCTTTTGGGCAATTGGTATGCACAATTTGCGGGTCAATTTCTTTTAATTTTTTTGCAAGCTCTTTAAATGCCAAAAAATCTTTTACCGGGTTAATTTGCCTTACCAAAGATGGAATAATGTACAAATTTTTTATATGGTCTTTAGCATATTTTTCAAGTGTTCCTCCCTCACCGCAAAGCAAAAAAGGCTCAAAATTATCACTTATATGACGTGCGGTGTATAATACGCTTTTTTGAGCACCGCCCAGGTCAAGTTTAGTTATAATAAAAACTATTTTTGTTGCCATAAACCAATTTTGTACGAAGGATAATAATAGTTTAAAATATCTTTTGCACTTTTTTGTTCGCCGGCAAGCCCGATAGCGCCCGCAAGGCAAATACCGTTGCCGTTACCTGTGTCGGAACCTATAAATAAAATTTCTTTTTTAAACGGAATAAAGGTAAAAAAGTCCGAACGCAAAGTACCTGCTGCAAGCACGAAATTAGCCTCTTTAAAAGGTAATTCAACAGTTCCTCTAGAGCCTACAAAACGCATAGCCAAGATTCTGCCGGTATCTGAAAAATCTGCCACTTCAAAATATTTTAATTTACCTATATTAAAATTTTGTTTCAGACGTGTTTGAATGTCTTTTATCGGTATAGCGTAAATCCATTTTATTTCGGACCAGGCTGTTGGATCTTTTGGTGCGGAAAGCAAATCAGCCGGCGGGTTTGAGAACATATATTTAAAAATATTTAAAGCACTGGGGTGGAATTCAAAACTTTTTCTTGTATTTTTGATACCTTCTTCAGTTATCGGCCCGCAAGCTTTATAAGTTTTGGCTAAAGCAAGTTCGTTTTCTTCGGTGAGAAGCACTTTGTTTTTTGTTGCTTCCGCAGCTTTTCTGGCCAAGAAAGACACCATATTATTGCCGCCGAAATTAAAATCAGGAACATTATCAGGGATATTAAAGTCGAAGTCAGAAGTTAGGTCAATAATATTATAAAGGCGCGTTCTTGTCGCGATTGCCATAGCCTCTAAAACAGCTTGGTCACGCACGCTGTGCAAAGCGGTGGTAAGCAAAGGGGCTACAGTCTCTTCCACAGAAGTTATGTTTACAAGCTGGAAACCTTCTTCCGTAGGTATAACAAGTAAAGAGCCTATCAATTCTTTATCCCCCAAATTAGTTGCAAAAATATTTTCTGCTTTTGCATCTTTTATTATCATGCTTAAATTTTTATCTTCAAGTTCAATTATAAACGGATTTTTGGTGGAAAAATCATAAGTGCCCCATTTGTTTTGCACGTAATATTTGTAAGCATACCATTAGGAGTGGAATAAAGCCCAATTTTAAGCTGGGCGCTTTTATTGGGTTTGGCATTCTTAATAAACATCTCATTTAAACGGGAATAAAATAAATAATCTTGCGCATCACCTTTTATGTGTTTTGAAAGTTTACGTAAATACTTCTTTGCTTCCTTATTTTTACCGTCTAAAATAAATAGGCTCGCATAACTTTGCCAAGACGGAATGTACTGCTTTAATTTATACTGCGCACGGGCCAAATAAAGCTGGGGCATATAATTGCTAGCGTCGTGTTCAAGGGCTTGTTCAAAAAGTGTTTGAGCACCTTTTTTATTACCGTTAGCAAAATAAATACGTGCAATCAAATAAACAGCATGAGAAATTTTATAAGGGTCATTACTGTAAATATCTTGCAAAATTGTGCCGGCCTCTTTAAAATTCTTTTTATTAAAATATGCTTGTGCTAAAGCAAGTTTGCCGGAGGCTAAATACTCAAAGTCAGAAGTTAAAAATAACATATTGTCATAAGTTTTTTGTGCTTCTTTCACTTTGTTTTGCGCGGCATAAAGCCAAACTTGGAGCAAATTATATATGGGTTGTTGCGGTTCTAATTTTAATGCGTTATTTAAAGCCTTTTGTGCGTTTTTATAATTACGTCTTTGAAAATTTATTAAAGCAATTTCTGCTTGTGCACGGGAATAGGTTGTATATTTTGAAAGTTCTTCCAAAGCCTTTTCAACATTACCTACTAAAAATAATTTGTTTTGTTCGGTTATGTTTTGAGGGAAGTCATAAGTAAAAATGGTTTTTGTCAAAATTTCTTCGTTTAATTTTATGTCGGGCAGGCGGTTTACTGCAATTGCTTGTACCTGGTCGCGTTCACCTAAGGAAGAAAGCGGGGTGTTTTGTTTTTCACCCGCTTGGGCATTAACTTGAAGGGCAGTATTACCATTTAAGGCCTCATTTAAAGATTGCGCCGCAAGCGGCGTAGTTAGTAAAAAAATTAATAAAAATTTGATTATTCTCATACTTAAATTATAGCAAACAAAGGGCAAATATATTATAATAATTTAAAGGGGATATTTATGCAAAAGAATACCGAAGCACTTTTGGCTTATGCCGTAAAAAATAATTTGATTAAGCAAGAGGATATTTTTTGGGCACGAAATGCGCTTTATTCTTTGTTTGATGTTGACGGCAGTTGTAAAGAAAAATTGCCAAACCCCAAGGGCAAAAAGTTAACGGAGATTTTAAATAATTTATCTGCTTATGCAGTAAAAAAAGGCCTGCTTAAAGCCGATACGGCAAGTTACAGGGATAATTTTGAAATTGCTTTAATGGGTGTTTTTACCTCCCGCCCGAGTGAAGTTATAAATAAATTTTTTACAGATAAACAAAAAAGCCCCAAACTCGCAACGGATAATTTTTATAAATATTGCAAGGCAGTAAATTATATAAAAACGGAACAAATTTCAAAAAATATTTCCTGGAAAGTACCGACAAAATACGGTAATATAGGTTTAACAATTAATTTGGCAAAACCGGAAAAAGATCCCAAAGAAATTGCACTTTTAGGCAAACAACCGCTGAAAGAAAATGCTTACCCCAAATGCGTGCTTTGCGCGGAAAATGAAGGGTATGCAGGCCGCCTTGGTTACAGCGCGCGCCAAAATTTGCGTGTGATCCCCCTTAAACTTGGGGGGGGAAGTTGGTTCTTTCAATATTCACCTTTCTCTTATTATGCTGAGCACAGTATAGTGGTTTCTAAAGAACATAAACCGATGAAGATAACCCCCAGAACTTTTATAAATTTACTTGATTTTTTGACGGAGTTCCCACATTATTTTATTGGCTCAAATGCCGATTTGGGGCTTGTTGGCGGCAGCATTTTAAATCATGATCATTATCAGGCCGGCCGTTATACTTTTGCCTTGGAGCAAGCAAAAACGAATTTAAAATTTCACTTACCAAAATTTAAACAAGTTGAATTTGCCTGGCTTAAATGGCCTGTTACGGTTTTGCGCGTGCGCGGGCCTAAAAAACAAGTTGCTTTGGCGGCTGCACATATCTTAAAAACTTGGCAGAAATATGACGATAAATCTGCAGATATTTTACATGTAACGGGCAAAGAACAACATAGTACAATTACACCTATTGCGCGTTATAAAAAAGGTAAATATGAAATTGACTTAGCTTTGAGGAATAACCGTACAGATAGCGAACATCCTTTCGGTATTTTTAATACCCCTGAAAAATATCATAATATTAAGCGCGAAAATATGGGGCTTATTGAAGTTTTGGGGCTTGCCGTACTTCCGGGCCGCCTTAAAACACAAATGGCGCAGATTGCGGAATTAATCAGTAAAAATAAAATTGAAAATATTAAGAAAGACCAAAATTTAAACTTGCATTATGCTTGGGTTAAAGAAATTTGTGCCGGCAAAAAATTTAAGAATTTAGCGGAAGTGCAAAAATTTTTACAAACACAAATCGGTTATACTTTTGTTGCCTCTTTAGAAGGATGCGGTGTTTTTAAACAAGATGAAACCGGAAAACAAAATTTGCTAAAATTTATCAAAATTCTTGGCAGTTAAATACTCTTTTTATTCCTAGTAAAAATTTCTGTTGACATTTTTTTTTTTTTTTCTAAAATATTGATATAGGTTATATTTTTATGAGGTAATTTATGTTTAAAAATTATAGAAAAAATCAAGGTTTTACTTTGCTTGAATTGTTGGTAGTTGTTTTGATTATCGGTATTCTGGCTGCAATTGCTTTGCCACAGTATAAATTAGCGGTTACAAAATCGCGTTATAGCACTGGGATGAATTTCGTAAAAGCAATTAAAGAAGCAGAAGAAAGATATTGGATGCTAAATGGAAGATATACAACGAAGTTCGATGATTTGGATATTGATTGTGAGAATAAATTAGGAAACTCTTCTTGCAAAACCCAATTTGGATATTTCTATCTTAATAAAGTTGCTGCAAGCATTGTTTTTGAAATGGATAAACCGGAAATGGGTTATATAATATTTTTTACTAATATTAGTGTTGGTTCATATAAAAATAAAGCGTATTGTTATACAGGTAAAGATGATAGTTTTGTTAATAAAGTTTGCCAAAATTTAACAGGACAAGACACACCTAATACCATGCTTCTTACTGGCAAGAATTCATATCAATTTTAATAATTTAAAAGCAGTAAATTTTTAGGAAATGAAAAAACGAGAGGGTTATTTGCCCTCCCGTTTAAACTTGAATCAGTCCATAACCTATGGCACAGCGTCCATCACTTTTTTGAGTTCTTCTTCGCTCTTACCGCGGACTTCAATAGTCTTTTCCTTTCCGTTATTACCTTTAATAATATTTATTCCGCTTGGGGGAACATCAAAGAAATCAATAAGGAACTCCTTAATAATATCATTGGCTTCGGTTGATATTTTTGTGGTTTTTACTTTCATGCGAAGCACGCTGCCGATACGGCTGATAACAGCATTTTCCCCTTTAGTTGATATGGCTCTGACTTTAATTATCATTTACTCCTCCGAATTTTCAAAAATCTTGCTGCCAATCCGGATTAAATTACTGCCGGATTTTATGGCTATTTTATAGTCCCCGCTCATGCCTAAGGATAAAATATCTGAGGGCTTAAAATATTTATCAAATAACTTTTTTACCGCTAAAAATTTTTGTTCTACAATATCTTCACTTGCTTGCGGGGCAATTGCCATAAGGCCTTTTAGTTTTATGTTAGGGCAAGTGTTTAAAATCGATTCAATTAAAGCACCTGCTTCTTCTAAATTTGCACCGCCTTGGGTGGTTTTGTCCGTCAATTTCACTTGCACTAAACACTTGGCAATTTTATTTTGGTCTTTTGCTTTTTCGTTGATAAATTGCGCTAGGTTTAAACTGTCAAGCGAGCAAATCAAGTCAAAATATTCCAAAACTTTTGCCGCCTTATTTTTTTGTAAGCGGCCGATAAAAAACTTTTTAACTTTATAGGGTTTTAATTCAGCACTTTTCCACTTTTTTACACTGTCCTGCAAACGCGATTCCGCTACATAATTTATACTTTTATCTGTCAGCAAATTTGCTATTTGCGTTGCAGTAGCATATTTTACAACAGGCAAAATTTTGACCTCTTTTGGGTTTCTCCCGTAAGAGAGGCAAACTTCCGCTACTTCTTTAACTAAGGCTTTATAAGCTAGGTTGGGTTGTAAAAGTACTTGCATGTTAGCCCCTATATATGCTATTATACCATATTTTAACATCTTTGCGTCGCCTTTTTGGCTAATTTTTGTTTTTTCTGCGGCTCGGATACCTCCGCCCTGCGGGCGTGTTAACACTGTATACCTCGCCTAGACAAAAACAAAAATTATCTCAAAAATTCTCGCAAAATGTTTGTTATTTTCCTAGAATACCGAAAATCGCTACGCTCCTATACTTCTGGGTATTCGTCGTCAAAGTAAAAAATGAAAATTCCATTAAATCTACTGCGCGATGCGATACTATGCACGTGCGCTACGGTTTTAAACTCCTTTGTCGTTGCAGAAAAATCAAAATTTATTCTTTTTATTCCCCGCCCCTTTGCTTGCAAAGGCGGAGGGGTTAGGGGTGGGGTTATTAAAATTTACCTTTTTTGTTTTTGTAAATA
>CADAFA010000070.1 GCA_902787065.1 uncultured Elusimicrobium sp. | reverse complement strand
ATAAGTTCTTTTGAGTAATAATGTTGGCGTAAATTTATATCGTAAAATCTTAAACTTTCCTTAGGGGCATAAGATAGTAAAGTGGTTATTGTTTTACGGGAGTCTTCATTTCTTAAAGACAAAGTTCCATAGCAAATAGCATCAGATTTTTTGACGAGATCTATTTCCTCTTGTGTTAAAGGTATATGATCCCATGCGACATTTTCTACGATAGTATAACTGGGAATACCATTGTTTAATTCCACTTTAACTGTTCCTGTCGGATAAGATAAAGAATCAACGCAGTAAGCAATATGATTTTTGTCAAGTTCCTGTAAAATTTCAGTTCCTAGCTCATCTTTACCTACGGCACTAATTGCATAACCTTCTGCGCCGAGTTGGGTTGCATGGTAAACAAAATTTACCGGTGCACCGCCGGCGCGTTTTCCTGTTGGGAAAATATCCCAAAGGAGTTCTCCTATTCCTACTACAAGCGGTTTGTTATTTTTCATAATATACCCTCTTATAATTAGTTTTGTTTCTGGCGCCTATATGGTATCAGTTTTGAGCAATATTGTCAATTATAAACAATTTAATCGTTATAAAGTAAAATATGTTATAATAAAAAGTGTAGTCCCTATTTAATTAAGGAGAGAAAAATGAACAGAATAATTTCGTATTTTAAACCTCTCCCAGATGCCCAACGCATTGAGGATCCGGAAAAGGTTAAAAAATTGTATAAATATTGGCGTATCAAAATGTTTTTTTCAATGTATTTTGGGTATGCCTTATTTTATTTTACCCGTAAGAATATTGATATCATCAAGCCTACTTTGATTGAAAATAATCTTTTTACGGTTGAACAATTAGGTAATATCGGTTTTGCAATTTATCTCACCTATGGCGTTGGTAAATTTTTAAGTGGTATTGTGGCAGATAAATGTAATATTCGTGCAGTTATGGCAACAGGTTTAATAATTTCTTCTATAATTAACCTTATTTTTGCCTTTTTGCCGGGTATAAGTTCTGCGTTATCTTCAATGGGTATCCCTGTATCAGTAACTGTGTTAGCAACTTTGTTATGGGCTATGAACGGTGTTGCCCAATCTGCAGGTTTTCCTCCGGTAGCAAAGGGGTTGGTGTATTGGTTCTCCCCTAATGAAAGGGCTACTAAATGGACTTTATGGTCATCCTCTCATACCTTTGGTGCTTTCTTTGTTGCCCAATTAATTTCTTTACTTGCTTGGATGAAATTTGGTTGGCAATATGCTTTTATCGTTCCTGCTTTTATGGGTATTACTTACAGTCTTTATATGTTGCGTGCTATGACGGATAAACCGACAACTGTCGGCCTCCCCCCCATTGAAAAATATAGAAATGACGTTATCCCTGTAGTTAAAGAAAAAAGCAATATGACCCAGTGGCAAATTATTAAAAAATATGTTTTAACAAATCCTTTTTTGTGGGCTTTGGCTTTAGCTTATATTTTTGTGTATTATGTTCGTTTTGCTACATTGGACTGGGCTACAACATTTTTGGTCCAAGATCGTGGCTTTACTCAGGCATCAGCTGCAGCGGCTGCGTCTGCTATGCCTTTGCTCGGTATGCCTGGCGGTATCGTAGCAGGATATCTTGCTGATAGATGGTTTGGCGGGCGTTGTACTCAAATGAACATCATTTATTTAATTATTTTGGCAGCCAGCTGCTGGTGTTTTTACAAATATGCTTCAGTAGACGCATTTTTACTTACAGCAGTATTTGCAGCATTTATTGGTTTCTTTGTCGATGGCCCTCAGAATTTAGCGGGCGGGGTTCAAGCATCTCGTGTAACAGTGCAAGAGTCCGTTTCCGCAGCTTGCGGTTTTACCGGCATGTTCGGTTATTTTGGTGCGATGTTATCTTCCAAAGGGGCAGCCTATATTAGCCAAAGTTATGGTTGGAAAGGCGTTTATGTTTCTTGTGTTATTGCTTGTTTTATAGCCATGGCATTGATTGCTACTACTTGGAAAAAGGAAGCAACACCACCTGCTAAGAATAAGGCTGCAAAATAAAATAATTTTATTTATTTTTACCCCCGTATTATAAAAATACGGGGGTTATTTTATGAAAAGGAAAGAACCACGGGCTTTTGCCCGTGGTTCTTTTTCTGTCTTAATCAATAGTAATTTCTTGATAATTATTTGCTAATTATTGGGTTATTCTTGTTCGGAACCTTCTTCCTCAATTTTTGTTTCATCATAATTTATGTTTTGGGAAACAGATCTGTTGCCCATAGGGGCAAAGATCGGTGTATGAAACTTTAAAGTATCCGGTACAACTTGTAATATGCTTGGTGTGAATTGAGTATTTGGTTGTAAAGAAGGTTGAAAGTAAGTATTTAAATTACTTATAGTTTTATTCAAAGAAGACCCTTCAATAGAATATCTAAGCACCGGTTTCACAAAGTTCTTCATTGCTAAAGGAAAGACTTTAAAACCTCTTTCAGCATCGGCAATTGCGCCGGCACCCGTTAGATAGAAAATCAAAGGCCAATAGAAAGTGTTTCTTGTAGCTTCAAATTCACTTTCGTTTAAGTTACTTTTTCTTTTATTAGCACTTATAGCATAAAATGTAGGTAAAGCTAAGCCTAAATTACTCATACTATATAAAGTTTGTATATCTGAGGCATGGGCAATGTCTTTTGCCTTTGATAAAACTAATTGCTGTGAGTATTGATATACCTGTGCTGTACCTAAACCGAGTGCTGTTCCTGCGGCAAGACCGATAAGAGTATTTTCGGTTTTAGATAAATTATCTGAAGGTAAAGTCAACAAAAGTGTACCCATGGTTGCAAGCATTGCAGAGTTGAAGAAACCATAACCATAAAAGGCTTTCCTCGGGGACTTAAGACGAAGTACAAATTGCGGCAGTGCCGTAAAAACAGAGGCTAAGAATTTGGCAGTTTCCGCTTCTGCTCCGTAACTTTCAAAAGTATCTCTTGCAAAAGCACTAGTACCTTTGAAGTACGCATAACCTTCTAAGGAACAAACACCCATCATACCTATAGTGTAAGGGGCAACTTGCTTTGTAAATAACAGTTTCCATGGTTTTGAAAGAAAATCTGCCTTAGACGGTCTATAATTGGGAACATTCATTTTTGGCATTTTAAGGGCAATGCCGGTTCCTGCAGCAATAGTTAAAACTAACAAGGCAGGGTAAGTATAGGAGAAATCTTTCCTTTTGTCCCTAAAATGATCGTTATCCATTTTAGCTAAATTGTTTGCCACAAAAGGAACTATAGTAAAAGCCATACCGCCGACGTTTTTAAATAACATGGAAGTTGTCATTGTCGTTCTGTTAAGCTCATAACTTTTTATTAGAATATTTGAACTTGCCCTAACACCGGCAGAAGCAATTCCAGTAAAGGCGGAAGCAATAAAAAGCGGCCAAGTAGGGAGATGATCCTTTCTAATTTTATAAGCATCTTTAATTATATTCCCGTTTTCATCTAATTTATGAATAACTCTTCCTTCCGCATCAAGTTCATTTGTCACGTTCCCGTGATAGCCGTTTGCTATAGCAAGCCCTAAACCTGTTGCCGCAAAAGCTAAGGAGCCCAATAATACAGGCTTAGCACCCCACATCCTAACTAAAGGTACCATAAACGGTGAAGTAAAAGACCAAATATAGGGTAAGAATAATCCGATAGCGACACTTTCTGGAACACTGAAATTAAACGGCTCTTTTTCCATAGTCATCATTAAACTTGTGGAGGCAGCACTATAACTAAGTGCTTGTGTCATATAAGGCCATATAATTTTTGAACCTGTTTTTGTAAATTTTAAAGGTGAAGTTTTATCAGCTCTTAAAGGCATTTTGAATAGATCGTTTAAGAAAGAAATTTTTGAGTTTTTGGCCATATTAAATACAGCTTTTTTAGGTAAGGATAAACCTTGTAGGCCTTCTAATCTGGATAAATTAGCACCTTTTTTGATAAATAAAGCATTATCGGTGTAGACTAATTTCGCAGAGTTGCCTAGTTCATTCATTAATTTAAAATCTTGTTTAAAACCTTTATTTAAACCAAGCTGCATAACAACCCTACCGTTAGTATCATGTATGTCAAAAAACTCACTGTTATGCCATCTTGAAGATACCTTTTCAAAATATGAAGGAGCTTTCTGCCATAAAGGTTTGATATAAATGCCTTCTATACCCAAATCTATGTTGTGTTTTTTTACTAAGTCAGAGATAATTTTAAGCTGGTCTTCCTGCAAGGTTGCTTTAAAAGTCTTAAACATTTCGCCATTTATATATAAGAGATTATCTTCAATACTTATTTTTTCAATTTTTATCGGATTACCATTTTTATCCACAACTTCTAAAGTTAAGCCTTCTAAATCTAAACTTGGGAAATTTTTGGTATCCGGTTTAATGAAAGGATTTAAAGGGTTCTCTGATATTGACTGTCTTATCTTTGCAATTGTCCCTTTAAAAGTAGTAGGTTCTGAAGTGGTGGTAGCTTTAAAAGCATCTGCCCCTGATACGAGATATTTACCTCCTAAAGGGGTTGTTTTAAAAGCTATTTTGCTGTTGGGATCAAATAACGGACGGGCAATTTCATTGGTTCCTATTAAAATATCATTCTTGACCCCTGTTATTTCACCTGAAACATTAACCAATAAAGCTCTTTTTGTTAAACCTACTTTTGAGGCAGCATTAGCCATTTTACCAGTAATATAAACCAAAGGTT
>CADAFA010000069.1 GCA_902787065.1 uncultured Elusimicrobium sp. | reverse complement strand
AATGATAAAGTTTCCGTAGTTTGCGGTGTAAATTTAAATATGGTTTTGTCAGCTTTAAATAATCAAGCTAAATTAAATTTAACTGACCTTACGGCTAAAGTTATAACTGATGGTAAAAAAGCAATTTTGGAAGCAACGGAGCTAATGAAAAAATGATAGTTTTAACTCGTGTTGATAACCGCTTGATACACGGCCAAATTGTGCAGGGGTGGTTGCCTAGTTTAGATGTAAGTGAAGTGTTAATTGTCTCACCGGGTGCAGCAAAAAAGGAATTTGTAAAGAAGATGCTCCGCCTCTCTTTACCGGGTGGTTATAAGCTGGCAGTTTTGGAAGCCCAGGAAGCGAAAAAATATAGTGAAGTGAGCCAAGAAAAATTATTTATTATTATTGAAGATATTGACAATTTATTTAAGATGTTAAAAGAAGGTTTTTGCCCAAAGGTAATAACTTTGGGTAATACCCAGTTTTCAGAAGGGAAAAAACAATATTCGCAAGGGGTATTTTTGAGTGACGATGAGGTAAAAGAATTAAAAAAATTGGGAATAGAAAAACATATTTCCGTTGAAATACGTTCTTTGCCAAACTCCTTAGCAACAAAATTATAGGGAAGGTGTTTTATGATTTTACAACTTATCGGTTTTTGTGCTTTGACTGCTTTGCTTGAGTTAGATACAACTTATGCAGGGCAATTATTAATTTCCAGGCCTTTATTCGTCGGCACCATTTTCGGTGCTTTGACGGGGAATTTATTTTTAGGGCTTCAAATCGGTATTTTTACCGAACTTATTTTTATAGATTATTTACCTATAGGCGGGGCTCTTCCTCCAAGCGGTAATATAATTGCTGCTATGGCGATATTAATGAATCATTTTTTTAAAATGGATATTTATTTTGCCTTTTTTGTAGGTATAGTATGTGGGCAGATATTTTCTTTTGTAGAGAAATTTTTACGCAATAAACGGGCGCAAATGTTAGAGGAAATAGATAAAAAGTTAATTGAAATAAAGACCACTCCCGGAAAGATAATATTTAGTAATCTTGCTTTAGAATTTGCCGCTGTTTTTGTATTTTTAGCCTTATCCGTTATGATATTTGGCCCTTTATTTTCTTATTTACACCAAGATATAAGTGAGAAAGTGCATGTGGCTTTTAAATTTGCTTATTATATTACACCTTGGGTAGGTTTGTGCGGGCTATTACTTTCTTTTAGCACTAAACCTAAGGAGGATTAAATGGATATAAGTAGAACAAAATATATTTTAAGGTCCTTACTTTTGCAAGGTTTTTGGAATTCAAGAAAAATGCAAAATGTAGGCATGTTATTTATAATGTATCCTTATTTATTTAAGTTATATTCTGCCTATCCTAAATTTTTAAGGAGGGCTATACAAAGAAATTTGGAAACATTTAACACAAACCCGGCTATGGTTTCTTTTTGTTTAGGGGCAGTAATGCATCAGGAGCAAGTACTTTTAAAAGTACAAAATAATTTAGATGTTTTTTATGAACAGGAAAAAGAGTGGGTTATTGTCCGATCAAGTATTGCCTCTACGGTAGCTTCTTTAGGGGATAGATTATTTTGGTCTACTTTAAAACCGCTGTCTTTAGTTTTTGCTTTTACAGTTTTATATTTGGGGCAAGTATACTTTTTAAATGATTCTGTCCAAGTTAAAGATTTGTCAACAATTGTTTTATATGCTTTGGCTTGTGCATTTTTAACTTATAATATACCTGTCTTTATTACCCGTTATAAAGGGTTTACTTTAGGCTATGAAGGAAATGAAGATAATTTCTTTGGCCTTACCAAAATTAATTGGAATAAGCTTATAACCGTATTAAAAACAATTGGGCAAGGGCTTACCCTGTTTGTTTTTATATATGGCTTGTATTTTTATTTTGCAGGGGTTGTTGTGGATGTTGATGTTATAACTAAAGTTATTTTGTTATCATCTTTTATTATACTTAGTGTGTTTATTAAAAAATGGAATATTCCAAATATTTATTTATATTTAGGCTCTGTTTTGGTGTTTACTTTAGTGGCCTTATTTTAATAGGATAAATTGTGATTAAAGAAGAAATTACTATTGTTAACCGTTTAGGGATTCACGCCCGCCCGGCAGCCATGATTGCACAGGAGGCCGGGAAATTTAAGAGTGAAATTTGCCTAATCAAAGAAGGCATTGAGATAAATGCCAAAAGTATTATGGGCGTTATGATGCTTGCAGCGGAAAAGGGTGCAAAGCTAACCATAACCATTACTGGCCCAGATGAAACCGAGGCTTGTAAAGCTATGAAAAAAGTTTTCAAAACAATTTCGCAGGAAGATAAATATTTGTAAGTTATGGATAAAATTCGCAATTTTTCTATTGTAGCCCACATTGACCATGGCAAGACCACCCTTTCCGATAGAATTTTAGAAGATACCGGTGCAGTTCCAAAGCGTAAAATGCAGGCCCAACTTTTAGATGCTATGGATTTGGAGCGTGAGCGCGGTATTACAATTAAAGCAAAAGCCGTCCGCATCAAATATAAAGATTATATTTTAAATTTAATTGATACCCCGGGGCATGTTGATTTTTCCTATGAAGTTGCCCGCTCCTTGCGCGCTTGTGAAGGCGTTTTACTTTTGGTTGATGCCTCTCAAGGTGTTGAAGCTCAGACGGTAGCCCATGCCCATTTGGCACAAAGTTTGGGGCTTAAAATTATACCTGTAATAAATAAAGTGGACTTAAACCAAAGTGATGCCGATATTACCGAAGAACAAATTTGGGAAGTTTTAAAAGAGCCTGTTTTAGCGGAACGTGTAAGTGCAAAAACCGGGCTTGGTATAGAACATTTAATAGACAGAATTATTACAGATCTCCCTGCCCCGACCGGTAACCCAAAAGCCAAAACACGCGGTTTAATTTTTGATTCTTATTATGATGCCTTCCGAGGTGTTATTATATATGTCCGCATGGTAGACGGCGTTATAAAAGCCGGGGATACTTTAAAACTCATGGCATCAGGGTTTACTTCTAAAATTGAAGAAGTTGGTTTTATGACTCCTAAACTTCAAAAAAGCGATAAACTTGAGGCCGGAGAAGTAGGTTATATTATTGCCGGTATTAAAGATATTCATCAGGTTCAGGTGGGGGATACTGTTACTGTTGCAGCTACCCCGGCAGGAAATGCTTTACCCGGTTATACAGAAGCAAAGCCGGTAGTTTTTGCAAGCATTTTTCCTGTTGAAACAACCGATTATCCGCTTTTAAGAACCGCTATTGAAAAATTAAATTTGTCAGACAGTTCTTTTAGTTATCAAAGTGAAACTTCCAAAGCTTTGGGTTTTGGTTTCCGCTTGGGTTTTATGGGGCTTTTGCATATTGAAATTGTCAAAGAACGTCTTGAAAGGGAATTTAATTTATCTTTAATCGCCACAAGCCCTAACGTTGTTTATCAGGTTAAATTTACACCGCGTAAAACCCATCCGCAGGAATTACTTGCATTAGCTGATGCCGGCAACGGTTATAAGTGGATTGATAACCCTGCCAATTTCCCGCCTTACGGGGATATTATTGATATTAAAGAGCCTACAATAAAAATCAAAATTGTTGTTCCTATAACTTATATGGACGGCGTTATGACGCTTTTAAAAGAAAAGCGCGGGCAATATATTTCTTTAGAAAATCTTTCATCTGAAAGAGTGGTCATTAACTATTATATGCCGATGGCTGAAATGGTGGTAGATTTTTATAATAAACTTAAATCAGTTTCCAAAGGTTATGCCTCTTTTGATTATGAAATTTCAGATTATCAAAGTTCTGATGTCGTACTTATGGAAATTTTGATACATGGCTCGCCTGTTGATGCCTTAAGTGTTATCACCCATAAAGACAAAGCGGTTTCCCGTGGGCGCTTGCTTTGTGAGAAACTTAAAGAACTTATTGGCCGCCAGCAATTTGAAGTGGCCTTGCAAGCGCGCGTGAACGGTAAAATTGTGGCGCGCGAAACGATACCTGCCTACCGCAAAGACGTTATCGCCAAATGTTACGGCGGCGATATTACGCGCAAACGCAAACTTCTTGAAAAGCAGAAAGAAGGCAAGAAAAGGATGAAGAGTATCGGGAATGTGGACATACCGCAAGAGGCCTTTATTGCCATGCTTAAAATTGAAGAATAAACTCTTATTGTGGAATAAGTTATACCAAATTATATTTTTAATAATCATAAGGACAATAAGAGATGGAAGAACAATCTCCATTTGGGGTGTTTCTTGATGTTTCTTGTTTACAAACTGTATTTACTAAATCATTTGTATCAGTAGAAAAAGCATAACATTGTCTTAGTTTTTTTGAAGTTTTATAATAGATATAAACTAAATATGCAATTTTTTTACCTGATATTTTCGTTGCACATATTAATTCTTGATATTCACTATTTCCTGTATTAAATCCGCATGTGGTTTCGTTGGTTAAGTTTTTTCTTTTTTTAGTGTCATTTACATATTCGCCGTCTATATCAATATCTAATACTTCAAGGTTATCAGGTGGAATACCTTTGGTTAAATAATATCTTTCAACAGATTGGGCTAGACTTTCCGTCATATTTTTTACAGTATTATATTTGCTTTTTGCAACGGCTAATTGATATTGCGGTAGTGCAATACCTACGAGTATACCGATAATTAAAACAACTACTAATAATTCAAGCAATGTAAAACCTTGACTGCTATTTTTTATTTTATTCATAAAGCCTCCTAATTTACGTA
>CADAFA010000068.1 GCA_902787065.1 uncultured Elusimicrobium sp. | reverse complement strand
CAACAATGTATTGAATATCATCAGGCTCATCAATTGTAAATCCTACTCCTGTAGTTCCGTCAAAGACTTTTATGTGATTAACTTCTGATATGTCTATACCTTTCCCGAAAGTTTTCGGGGTATTATAAAATATCACGAACAAAAGAGCCAATGCCAGAACCACACAAAGTAGAATAATTAGTTTCTTTTTCAAAATAATTCCTCCATAAACTTCGATTTGTTTTTCTAAATTAATTATACAAAAACAGGACCTTACAGTCCTGTCTTTTAAATTGGTCCTCTCTTTTAAAGTTTGTACATTTATAATACCATATAACGATTTAATCAATAAACCCAATCTTTCAGCAGTTGCAACAAGCGGGGCGTACGAAGATTTAAGCGGTAGACCTATACAACTTTCCGATTTACAAGGGATTTTGGGTTTATCGCAAGGCGGCACGGGCGGTGCAACGGCAGTGGAGGCCAGAACAAATTTAGATGTTTTAAAGGAATACGATTTGCTTGAATCTGGTGTTTCGACTGTTTCTACAGTGACGTTAAACGATTCAATAATGAATTATAAAAAAATAGGTGTAGTTAGTTATGATCCGCTTACAGGTCACAACAAATACAGAGGTTATAACGAAATTTACATTACACAAGGTCGCACATTATATTCAGTAACTGCTTATATTATTATGCTAACTGACCCTGCAATTACGGGGGAAAATGCTTACTTCGGTATTAGACTTGCACGGCTTGTATTTGAGGGTAACACTATGAAATTTGAGGAAGCTAAAACTTACAATATAAAATCTTCGGGTGTTTCGGCTAACACTGATGGTTTAGTTGTTTATAGAGTTATAGGTTTTAAATATTAAAAAGCAGGTCTTAAATGATTAAATTATTTAATAACGCTTAAAACAAAAAATTATTGTTAGCTCATTGCTTAAGCCGCTTGGCTTGAGGTATAATATAAAAAGGTAACAGAGGTTGTCTTTGTAGTACACACCCCGCCGCCCAAACTGTAAATTTGTTTTTGCGGGAGGAGGTGGTACTCATGGGGATAAAGCTGTTTTTGCGGTTGATCTTGTTGTGGATAACAAAAAAGTTTGGCAACAAAACTGTTAACCAAACCGTAACCATAATAAACATCAACTACAAAGACTAGCAAAAAAGCCTCTGTTACCTTCATTATACTCCTTTTTAAATTTTTTATCCACTTTTTTTAGAGAGGAGCTAATATGATAAAACTTTTTAAATGTGCGGATCTAATATTTGACAGCAACGGCGATAAAATTATAAATGCGACTAAAGCTATTGTTCATAAAGAAGACAATGGCGATTTTTATCTGGATTTTGAATGTGATTTATCTTACATAAACGATATCGTAGAAAATAACATTTTAGTTGCGAACACGCCGCAAGGAGAACAGGCTTTTAGAATTGGCAATGTTTCTAAAACAAAATATAAAATTTCAACTAAAGCTAAACACGTTTTTTACGACTCGCAAAATTATTTAATTGCGGATTTATACGTTGTCGATAAAGACTGTGCCGGGGCTATGTATCATTTAAACGCGGCGGCAGAGCCCACAAGTCCGTTTGCAACATTTTCTGATATTACTGCCGTTGGCTCTTTTAGGTGCGTTAGAAAATCTTTATACGAAGCTCTTAAGACTGTACAGGAGCGTTGGGGTGGGCACTTTATCCGTGATAACTTTTCTATTGGTCTTAGAAGCGAAATAGGAGCCGATTCTGACGTTGTTGTGCGTTATAGAAAAAATATCCAGGATATAACGTGCGATGAAAACTGGAATGAAGTAGTAACAAAGTTATTACCCGTCGTAAAAGACGGAATTTTATTAAATAAACTCGACCCTAACAGAAGTGTTTATTTGACAGCAGCTAAGCAATACGACGTGCCTTTTACTAAAACTGTTTCATTTAACCAAGACAATATAAATGAAGAGGATTTTACGAACGAAGAGGGTGTTTTAGACGAGGCCGCATACTACACTGCTTTAATTGAAGACCTCGAGCGTCAAGGCGAAGAGTACTTGCTTGAAAATTCAGTGCCCAAAATTAGTTACAACTTAAAAGCAAACCTAGACACAATAACTGACATCGGCGATAAAATCAGGGTAATACACGAGCCGTTAAATCTAAGTTTAACAGCGACCGTTATAGCTTATGACTACAATTGCATCTTAAAAAAATATACAGAGCTTAGTTTTGGAAATTTTGGTAAAACTTTAACCGGCCTTTTAAGCGATATTACGCAGGCGACGAACGAAGCTATAACTGAACAAACAAATTACCTTCAAACTGCTTTTTCCAACGAAATAGATGCCTCGGTTGGTGAAATTTGGGATCTTTTAGACGGCTCATATGTTGTTTATCAAGGTGAAAAAATTTTAGTCATAGATTCATTGCCTAAAGAAGATGCTATTAACGTTTTAAAGATAGATAAAAACGGCGTCTCTTTAAGCAATAACGGAATACACGGAAATTTCCATAATGTTTGGAATATAGACGGATCCTATGATTTTACGCCTTTTAATTATATAAAATGGGGTGTTATGGACCTTGGTAAAGCTAGTAATTCAGGCGGTAAAATAAAACTTTTAAGCCCCGCAAATGAGCTTTTTGCAGAATTTTCGCAAAACGGGGTAAAACTTTACTGTAAAAATAAAACTTATGTTATATGCAATAAAGACTACGTTTTTGCAGTTTATGATAAAAACGACAATTTACTTTTTTCTTTAAGTGGCGACAGATTAACCACTAAAAGTGCGTCTGTTAAAAAAGAGCTCTTTTTGGGCGAAAAGTTAAGATTTTCTGTAAATTCAAACGGCGCTGTAATTTACACAGGAGGCTAATTTGGCAAATTTACTAATCAGTTTAAGCTCTAAAACCGAAACGGATATTACCGTTAATTGGACATGCGATGAAAAGCTGGATAAATTATGGTACTCAACTGATAACGGTACAACATACACAGAAAGTTTTGGCTCTGGTAATGAAGGCACAGTTTCAATTTACGGCTTAACTCAGGCTACAAATTATAAAATAATACTTAAAGGCCGCGTTTTAACATCACAGGAAATAACACACTCTGCGGTTTTAGAAACAGAAACTTACAGTTTTCCTTTTTGTAATTATGCACCAGATTTTACCATCGGTGAGAGGCTGTCACTGCTTTTTTACAACCCGTTAAAAAGAGAAATAACGGTTAATCTACTTGGCGCCGATGGTAGCACTATAAGCAATGACACGATAAACACAACGTATTTAACCGGCTTTATCGACGCTGTAACGATCGATAGACTTTACGCCAGTATTCCAAATACGCCGCAAGCTAACTATTCTGTTAAAGTAACATGTGAAGACA
Source organism: uncultured Elusimicrobium sp. (assembly GCA_902787065.1). Classification (GTDB taxonomy): domain Bacteria; phylum Elusimicrobiota; class Elusimicrobia; order Elusimicrobiales; family Elusimicrobiaceae; genus Proelusimicrobium. The sequence continues at coordinate 1,420 of CADAFA010000068.1, read as the reverse complement.
ACGCGTCGATAACAGTAGTTGGAGGCGTTTACAGTGTAAATGAAGATGAATGTAAACCTACACTTTTAGAAGTTTCATACGAAGACGCAACAGTGGGCACAATCGCTTTAACAGGCAATAATCAGTATTTAGTCAGAAATAAATCCGTACCCTCTTTTACAGCCACAGGTATAAGCGCTTTAAGGCAAGCAACAATTTTTAGTGTTAAAGTTAATTTAAACGAGGTAGAAACACCGTTAACTTTAAGCGGGGCAACGGCTAGCGGACTCGGAACAACTGTAGATTCAGTAGTGTCTATTTATGCAAAATTTATCGTGACAGATAGTCGTGGGATAACGACTACAAAAGAAAAGCTAGTAAATATCTACGATTGGTTCGAGCCAGAAGCATTAACAACTTTAGATAGAAAATCTAACGATACATGCGCTATAACAGTCGATGCAAATTATGCATTAATCGGCGGGCATAACACGTTAACTATTAACGGGTATATAAAAAAGACAAGTGAGTCCGAATTTACTAGTATCGGGGCTATCACAAGCGATGTAGAAAAGACTTTTAATGTAGATGAAAACTATGACTATGATGTAAAAGTGGAATTAATTGATGCCTTAAACAGCACTACAATTTACTATCTTGTTTTACCCCGCTACACGCCTTTAATGTATTTTGATGCTAATAAATATTCAGTCGGTGTAAATTGTTTTCCAAATAATAACAATACCCTTGAAATAAAAGGCGAAGACGTTTATTCATCGCTTTTTTATTCAAGAGGTGAAAGTTTTACCTTAACGCCTGATAGCAGTACTAATAACAGGATATACTGCCCCGGGACATTAATAAATAACAGCGTACTATTCAGTGTACCATTGCCTAAAAGTGCTAAAAATGTAACGCCCACAGTTTCTATGCTTAAAATAAACGCGTGTAAAAATAGCTCAAGTTACCTTTTTACAACTGGGTATACAGCTGGTGGATATAATGTTTTAAATGATCCATCATTAACTACAACGGTGTATAGTGCTACTCCTAACTCTTTAAACGTAAAAATAAGCTCAAACTCGTCTATTTCAGAAACGAATTATTCGCAAGTAATTGCAGAAATTAACGCTATAAAAGTAGAATTCTCATAAGAAATCTTACTCAAATTTTAAGCCAAATTGCTTCGCCACTTTTTAAATTTTGTATCGCTCATGCGAATAGTATAAAAAAAGCGAAAATCATCATGAAACATAAAAATATTAATAACAGAACTTTTTACGTATAAACTGTAAATTCACTCAGGCATAAAAGATGATTTTATCTCAATTTATCAAGTCCTGTGATACATTTATTTTTTGTTCTGAATTTTTGTTTAATAAATGTCCAGCAAACATTATAAAAATTTACAGTTTTGTTATAAATATTAAACTTGATAATG
>CADAFA010000067.1 GCA_902787065.1 uncultured Elusimicrobium sp. | reverse complement strand
GTTCAAGATAAAATCTCAAACGACATCTTTTCTAAAAAAAGATTCCAAAAACAGATTAAATTTTTTTAGGGCAACTAACCCTACATTTACAACAAACCTCTTAACTTTAGTATAGCATTTTTAATAAATAAAAAGTTAAAATCTTCTTCCTATTGAAATTAAAGGCTTAAATTTGTAATATAGTGTTAAGAAGTAATTTTACATAGAGGTGCAAATATGTCAGTCACATTTAAAAAAGAAGATTTACCTACATCAACTTTCGCCTGCGGGCCTTCACAAGGCCACCCGCAAATCCGCAAAACACCTGTTTGCGATATGATGTTTGAAAGAAGCCATCGTGCTGCTGATATCGCCGCAAAAGGCTTGTATCATGAAGCAACAGAAAATTTAAGGAAATTACTTAATTTACCTCAGGACTATACAATTATTTTCTTTATGGGCGGTGCAACACCGGCTTTAGATTCCGTTGCATGGAACTTAACAAAAAAATCAATTTCCGGTTTAAGTTTCGGGGCCTTTTCAAAGATGTGGTGCAAAAAAATTGCCTCTTGCCTTGAAGATGATGTTAAAAAAGATTTTAAAGAACCTGCCGAAGGCGAATTTTTCCCTACAGAAAAACCTGATTTTAATGCAAGTTTAGTTGTAATGACACCTAATGAAACCTCAATGGGTGTACAAATTCCCGATGAGTATTTAAAAGAGGCTTGGGCTAAAAAAGGTCCCGATACTTTAATTGCTTGGGACTGTACCTCTTGCGCAGGAGGACGCGCTTTGCCGGAAAATTGTTTTGATGTTATGGTGTTTTCTATGCAAAAATGCTTTGGTGTCGGTGGCGGTTCAAGCGTGATGATTTTAAGCCCCAAAGCCGTTGCACGGGTAGAAGAAGTTAAAAAGATCAGGCGTATTCCGTATAGTTTAGATTTAACTGAAACTATCAAAAAAGCACAGGAAAAATCACAAACTTTAAATACACCGTCAACCATAAATATTTGGATGTTTAACGAGGCTTGCAAGTGGATGCTCTCCCGCGGCGGTATTAAAGCGATGGACGCACTTTGCAAAACCCATGCAAATTATATTTGGGATTTTGCCGCAAAAACCGATTATCTAAAACCTTTAATTGATAAAGCGGAAAACCGCTCATATACCACCGTTACATTAGCTATTACTGACGATAAAATTGTGGACGCAGATATTTCCGCCGCATTAAAAGCAACCGGTTTACCCAATTTACAAGACGGTATTAAAAAATATTCTTCCGTAAAGCAAAATTCTTTAAGGATAGCCTGTTTCCCGTTTGTTGATATTGACGGCGTCGGGCAATATGAAAAACTTTTTAATGCAGTAGATAAAATCGTCAAAGATTTAAGGAGTGCAAAATGAAAATTTTAATTGCTGATAAATTTCCTCAACAATGGCAAGACGTTTTGGCACAAAATAATGAAGTAACTTTTGCCCCAAAACTTGACGAAAACACTTTGCCTGCTGAAATTAAAGATAATGAAATTTTAATTGTAAGAAGCACAAAAGTTACTCCTTCCGTTATGGATGCCGGTAAAGCTTTAAAACTTATTATCCGCGCCGGTGCGGGTTATGACACGATTGATACCGCATATGCCACCCAAAAAGGCATTGCCGTTTGCAATTGCCCGGGTACAAATTCATTAGCGGTTGCGGAACTTGCAATGGCTTTAATGCTTGCGCTTGATAGACGTATTTACAACAATGTGCGTGATTTGCGCGATGGTAAATGGAATAAAGCAGAATATTCAAAAGCGCGTGGAATTTTCGGTAAAAAGCTTGGTATTTTCGGCTTTGGAAATATCGGTAAAGCTGTTGCAAAACGCGCTGCAGCTTTTGGGCTTGAGCTTTATGTTTATGACCCTTATGCTAAAGAAGAAGTTTTGGCACAATTCAATGCTAAACGCATAAATGATGTTTATGAAATGGCAAAGATTGTTGATATTGTAACGGTGCATTTGCCATCTACGGAAGAAACAAAAGGTTTATTTAATAAAAAGTTTTTTGATGCAATGAAAGACGGCGCTTATTTTATAAACACCGCCCGCGGAAACTTGGTAAATACTAAAGATTTGGTTGAAGTTTTAAAGTCTGGCAAAATCCGTGCTGCTTTAGACGTTTATGAAAATGAACCTAAAGCCACAGATACTGTTTTTGACAAAACGGTTTTTGAAGGGCTTGAAAATTTTTACGGTACCCATCATATCGGTGCTTCTACTGACCAAGCCCAAGATGCCGTTGCTGAAATGACGGTGCAAATCATCAATGAATATGGTAAAAATAAAACACTTTTACATAAAGTGAATTAGGTGATTTATGGCAATTATTAAACCTTTTAAAGCATACCGCCCTGCTAATAATGCAGATAAAATTGCTTGCCCGCCTTACGACGTAATTTCAAGTGAAGAAGCCCGTAAAATGGCGGAAGGTAACCCAATTTCCTTTTTACATATTGATAAGCCGGAAATTGATTTACCCGTCGGTACAGACCTTTATGATAGTTCCGTATATGCTAAAGGGCGGGAGAATTTAGATAAATTTATCTCCGAAGGTATTTTAAAAGGAGAAAAAAAGCCTTGCCTTTATGTTTATGCCCAAACTATGGAGGGGCGCACCCAGTATGGCATTGTTGCAGCAACATCTACTGAGGAATATGACAAAGGCCTAATCAGGAAACACGAACTTACGCGCAAAGATAAGGAAGAAGACCGCACCCGTCATATACAAACTTTAGAAGCAACAACCGGCCCCGTGTTTTTAACTTACCCAGATAATGATAAAGTCAATGCTTTAGTTGCCGATATTTGCAAAAAAGAACCTGTTTATAACTTCACTACCGAGGATAAAATTACACATAAAGTTTGGGTAATTTCAGACGATGCAATTATAAAAACCTTGGAAGACGAATTTAAAAATATTCCGCTTTTGTATGTTGCTGACGGGCATCACAGGTCCGCCTCTGCTGCCAATAATGCACGCCAAAAACGTGCCCAAAACCCAAATCATACAGGGGGGGAGAGTTATAATTATTTTCTCTCGGTAATTTTCCCGGCAAGCCACTTGTACGTTATGGCTTATAACCGCCTTGTTAAAGATTTAAACGGTTTAACAGAAGAAGCATTTTTTGAAGCATTAAAACAGAATTTTGAGATTAAAAAAACATCTTTGCAGGTGCCGCCTGCCCGCCATCAGTTTTGCATGTATCTTGACAAAATTTGGTATCTTTTAACCGCAAAGGCTGATGCTTTTGACAGGGCTGATGCCGTAGGTAGTTTAGATGTTTCAATTTTACAAAATAAGGTTCTTTCACCCTTGCTTGGCATACAAGATCCCCGCACCGATAAACGTATAAGTTTTGTCGGCGGTATACGCGGTACAAAAGAACTTATTAAAGAAGTTGACAGCGGTAAATATAAGGTAGCATTTTCAATGTATCCTACAAGTATTGAAGAACTTATCAAAGTGGCAGATCAAAATCTTATTATGCCGCCTAAGTCCACATGGTTTGAACCTAAATTACGCAGTGGCTTACTTATTTATAAGTATTAAGTTGGAAGTTTACAGTTTATATCTTGTGCCGGCTAATTCTTTTTTGTAAATTTTGATTTTTCGGCTCCTAAAGTACCGATACGTCGCTACGCTCCTCTACTTCGCGGTACTACGCGTCGCGGGAAAAATCAAAATTTCCTCAAAAATACTTGCCGGTTTTTTGTATTCGGTTTGGCTTTATATTAAGTTTCTTGAGTGACAATAAATTATTTTTTCATTACATAAAAAAATGTTATACTTTAATAAAGGAGAATTTTGATGTAGGGCAAATAAAGCCCTAAAATAGTTTAAACTATTTTTGAGACCGTATTAACGGGGAACTATGCTAATAGTGTTCCTGAGCATCAAGAATAGTCGTTAGGGCATATAACAGTTTGGTTGATCCCCTCATTGTTGTGTGCTAAATGTTTATCCCTTTGATAAACTACGGCTATATTGTGTGTCCGCTCAGGAACCTCATAATATAAGCCGTTTTTATATTTTAAGCAATGAGGGCAGACTTATGGTAAACGATGATAAAGAACAAATACAAAAGTTTAGTGAGATGATAAACAAATATCCCAATATAAAAGAATTTTATATCAATAGGGCCAGATTATATGAAGATAATAAAGAATATGAAAAAGCCCTTGAAGATTATAAAAAAATATTACCTAACTATTATATTTGTTCCGATATAGCAACAATATGTGAAAGGAATGGGTTAACAAAAGAAGCAGAAACTTTTTATACAGAAGACATAAACATAGATAAAAATAATATTCAAAAACTTATCCGCAGGGCTTATTTTTATGCGCGTATCGGTGAAGTTGAAAAAGCCCTTGCCGATTGTGCAACAGTGTTAGAGCTTTCCCCGGACAATACAACTATTTTAACACTCAAAAAAATATTAACCTGGAAATAAGGCTAATTTTATAGGTAAATGTAGAATATGTATTTAATAATATAGTTTTACATTGAACCGTACTGCAAAAAAATCCCCTGCTTGATGAGACATAAGCAGGGGATTTTTTATGTTAAATTATATTAAATAAGTTCTTTTTGCGACAAGACTTGTTCCATAGGATTATTTTCCATGTACGTATTAAAAGCATTGATGATATCTGCTGTAGCGGAAAAGTTCACATCCGATACTTTCGGGTCAACACTTTCCATGATATTAAATATCTCATTCTTATCGTTATCGGCTTGTTGTGTTAAGGCTAAAAGGCGCACCATATTCATATAATGTGCTTTGCTTTTTTCAA
>CADAFA010000066.1 GCA_902787065.1 uncultured Elusimicrobium sp. | reverse complement strand
AATCGATAAACACTCGGCATAAAACTAACGGCTTGCAATTCCGTCAATTTTATGCCTGTAGCGCTGTTTTGTGGACTAGATTTGTGCCGTTTTAGCGGCTCACTATATTTCGCATATAGTTCCAAAAAACATTTGTAATTTTTTTAGGGCTTTTAACCCTACATTAAATTTTAACCTCTATAAAAATTATAATAGCAAATAAATGCTAAATATGCAAAATTAAACAATTAAACTTTCAGCGGTCATGTCCGCAGGTTTATTAATTTCCAAAAGTTTTAAAACCGTCGGTGCAATATCTGCAAGTTTGCCACCGTTTGCAAGTTTAATATTTTGTGCATTATCTGCGACGTATATAAACTCAACCGGGTTTGTGGTATGTGCGGTCTTTGGCATATTAATTTTGTTGTCCCACATATCTTCGGCATTACCATGGTCGGCAGTAATTAAAATTGCATAACCTGCTTTTAAAGCCGCGTCAACAACTTTGCCGCAACATTCATCAACAACTTCAACAGCTTTTTTTGCCGCGTCAAAAGAACCTGTATGGCCCACCATATCGCAGTTTGCGAAATTCAAAACAACAAAATCATATTTGTTTTTTGAAATTTCCACTACTGCGCGGTCTGCAACTGTGCGGGCATCCATTTCCGGATGTTCGGCGTAAGTGGCTGGGTCAAAAGTGCCTTTGATTTCAATTCTGTCTTCACCTACAAAAGGTTTAATAAGTTTACCGTTAAAGAAAGAGGTAACGTGTTTAAACTTTTGTGTTTCGGCAATTCTAAGTTGCGTTTTACCTGCTTTTGAAATAACTTCACCGAGCAAATTATTCATGCTGCCGCCTTCGCTCATCGGGGCAAGGGCATTATATTTAAAACTGTCATAATATTTTGTTAAACCGCAAAAAACAATATTCGGTCTGCGGTTGCGTTTGAGGGGAAAATCATCTTCCACAAAAGAACGGGTTAATTGTATTGCTCTGTCTTGTCGGAAATTGAAAAACACAATACCGTCCCCGTCTTTTACGCCGGTGTAGCCTTCAATAACTGTTGGTGGAATATATTCATCAACCATTTTGCTACCAGACGGTGTTTTATCGTTTTCATAAGAATTTTTAATTGCATCTTCTGCGCTTTTTGCAACGCGGCCTTTTGCATCAACAATAAGGTCATATGCTTGTGTAGTTAAGTCCCAAGTTTCATTTCTGTCCATTGCATAATAGCGGCCCATTAAAGTTGCAACGCGCCCGACGCCGAACTCTTTAAATTTTTCCTCAAGCATTTTAAGATAGCCGAGTGAACTGTTTGGCGGAGTATCGCGCCCGTCGGCAAAAAAGTGTACCCAAACGGTTTTAATGCCAAGTTCCGCGGCTTTTTTGATTATATTATAAAGGTGGTCTTGGTGTGCATGAACGCCTTCATCTTGCACAAGGCCCATCAAATGCAAAGCGCTGTTATTTTTTATGCAATTATCCAAAACCGCTTTAAAAGCAGGTGTATTATAAATTGAGCCGTCTTCAAAGGCATCTTTTAAACGCTTTAATTCTTGCACAACAATGCGGCCCGCGCCCATATTTAAGTGCCCGACTTCAGAAGAACCCATATAACCGGCAGGGAGGCCGACTTCTTCACCCGATGCTTCAATTAAAATATGCGGATATTTCGCCAAATAATTATTAACATTTGGGGTTTGTGCGTTTAAAACTGCATTATTATCTTTATCTTTTCTTACGCCCCATCCATCGCGAATTAATAAAACAACCTTTTTCATATTATCTTTCTCCTGTAATTTTTAAACCTATTTTTTTTGTTTGTAATTCAACTAAATCTTGCACTGTTTGCGCGCCTGATTGTATAAAATACTTTAAGAAGTGGTAAAAAATCTTTTCTGCCATGACCGTATCGGCCATTGCTCTATGCCAACCTTCGCAGGAAAAGCCTAGTTCCTGTGCAATAATACCAAGGCGATTCCTTGAAAAACAACCATGTGTACGCGCAAATTTTAAAGTATCTAAGGTAGTAACTTCCGGCATTTTTAAGCCGGCATTTTCAAATTCATACTGCAAAAAGGGGACATCAAAATCAACATTGTGGCAAATTAAAATACTGTTTTCCAAGTGTTCCGCTAATGTTAGCGCGATATCCCTAAAATATGGGGCATCGGCTACCATTTCATTTGTTATTCCGTGGATGGCGGTAATATCGGGGTTTATATACATTTCCGGATTAATTAAAGTCGTGTAACTGTTTATGCGCCGGCCTGCTTGGCTTGTAAGTAAAGCAACTTCGCAGATACGCCCTCCGCGCGGGAAACTCAGGCCCGTTGTTTCCGTATCAAGACAAACAAATTTAGCCTCTTTAATATACATGATATATCAACCACCTTACACCAAAAGCTATAAAAATAGTTATGATTGTACCTGTAATATTTTTGGCAGACATAAAATTTACCTGCTTTATTTGGAATATTATGAACAAACAAATTATCCATATCAGAGCGGTTATAAAAGCAAAGTCGGAAGGCAAAACTAAAGACATATAAAGCCCTGTGCGGTATATCATAGAAACATATCTTTCATCAAAAGTAGGGTAATTTTTATGAACGAAATCTTTGATAGATAAATGAATTAAAACCATCAAGAGATGGGAGGAAATTATTAAACCGTTTAAAATTATTATAAACTTTAAAATCCAAGTAGCCAATTTTGTTTCAGGGACAGGTATAAAAGGGGCAACAATAAATAAAACAGCAATTTCAATTATTTGCCAACACAAAAACATTAAAGCGTTTATACCTATTACATCGTGATTATCGGAGATATCAATAAAATCGCTTAATATATGTATTAAAGTGAGTAAAAAAATTGTTTCAACCCCGTTAAAAGAAATGCCCGCAATTGTAAACCAATTGATTTCAAGGTAAGGTAAACAGCAAATTACCAGACAAACTAAATAAACTAGGCCGTGTATGGTTAAGCCTTTAAAAGGATTGGAAATCTTTTTCTGGTAAATATAATCGGTATGTAGAGTAAAATCAGCAAGCAAATGGGCAAGGAGTAAATGCCAAAAAACAATCATTGTGCACCCCTTTCTTGTTCAGGATTCAACGGTAAAGTTATAGAAAATTTCGTTCCTTTTCCGAGTTCTGAACTTACCTCAATATTTCCTTGATGGGCATCTACAATTTGTTTTACTATAGTTAATCCAAGCCCATAACCGCGGACATTCCTGTCTGCCTGGTGGTATTTCTTAAATATTTTAGGAAGTTCCTCTTTCGGTATACCGACACCGGTATCTTTTATTGTAATTTTATAATTTTGGTTGTCTCTGTTAACCTTAACAAAAACACCGCCTTCCGCAGTAAATTTAATAGCATTAGATATTAAGTTTGAAAAAACCCTTTCAATTAAATTTTTGTCTGCATAAAGGGGTAAATTATCCTCTAAATTAATTTTAATTTCTAGGTTTTTCTGCGAAGCAAGAGGGGTTAAAGTATAAGCTATATCCTTAACTGTTTTTGCCAAGTCAAAGTTAGTTTTGTTTAAAATTAAAAGACCACGCTCAAGTTTTGAAATATCCAAAATATTTTCAACTAAACTGACAAGCATTTTTGAAGAATTTGAAATTGCTTTTAGCATTTGGTTTTGCTCTTCTTTAGATAAATTTTCTTCTTCCAAAAGCATGATATAACCTTGTATGCCGAGTATCGGTGCCCTTAAATCATGGGCAACAGCATTGAAGACATCATTTTTCATTTCGCTGATTTCATGTTCGGAGGTAATATCCCTAAATAAAATGATTGCGACAGCTTCCTGGTTCTGTTGGCGGAAAGTCTCAATTACAACTTCAAAATAAGCTTGCCTTCCTTCTTTTGCATAATGGAAAATAGTTCCGCTTGGTATTTTAAGCAAATCTTTTAAAGAAGGGTCTTTAAAGTTATCTAGGCGGATTGTTTTACCTATATTTTCCGCAAAAGCTTCACTGGTTAAAATATTTTTCGCTGTTTTGTTAGTAAAAAGTTCTTCACCTTCTAAAGTGCACATTATAATTCCGTCTCTCATTAAACGGGCAAGCAACTTAACTTTGTTTCTCTCTTCAAGTAATTTATCAAGTTGCACGGCCTGATATTCCTTTAATTTTACAGTCATGGAATTAAAAGTTTTTATTAAGGGGTTAAATTCTTCCAAATATTTATTTTCCTCTATATTGACATTAAAATTATTGTTGGATATTTCATGGGCAGCATTAATAAGTGTATCTATCGGTTCAGCTAAATCTTCGGCAAAGTACATGGAGGCGAAATAAGATAATGTAGTCGTAGCCAAAACGAAAAATACAATTAGCCAGGAAATTAAATTTATTGTATGGAAAGCCTCTTTTTGATTTTGAAGTAAAAATAGGTATCCTTCCCCAATTGGATTTTTAATATAAGCCCCTACCAAAGTTAAGCCTGAGGGTGTTTTAAAATTTGATATAGTTCCCTCAAAATTTAAAGTATGTTCTTCTAGATTAAGGATAGGGAAAGAATTCCTATTGAATATATGATAGCCGGCGGAATCTAAAAAATATATGCCGCCGCTTTTACCGATTTTATGCAATTCCGTTTGTGTAATAAGATTGGTGATGTCTGCAACAAATAATAAAATATTTCCGTCATTTTGTTTTGAGGTAATTGTTGTGTATGGGGGGAAGATGTCTTCCGGATAGTTTATTTTTACCTGCCCTACCGGAATATTTTTTAATTCATTATTTTGGGATAAATCAAGCGTAGGTAAATTTTCAAATTTGATATTTTTTGCCCTTGCCAGTTCTTTGCCTTCAGGTGAAAAAAGGGAAATAAACAAAATATTTGTATCTTGCATTACTTGATTTTTTAAAGTATTTTCTTGTTCTTGCAAAGTTTGATTTACAAGTAAAGTATTAATATTTTGCGATAAATTTAGGGCATAATTTTCTAAAGAAAAGGCAAAAACTTCTACTATATTTAAATAGTTTTGCAGTAATTCTTTTTTGGCATATTTTTGGTACTGGAATAAAAAAATAGCGGTTACTATCAACGGGGCAATAATAACGAACAAAAACATCTTAAATAACTTGGAAAATATTT
>CADAFA010000065.1 GCA_902787065.1 uncultured Elusimicrobium sp. | reverse complement strand
CAAGTTTCTATTTATCGCACTCATAATTTTAGTGATTTATTCTTTGATTAGAATTTTTGTCCGAATCAGAGGGCAAAAATTTATGGCCGCGTTTGGTGTTTTGATTTTTACGGGTTATTTACTTTTTGATTTTAACCGCCTTGCCAAACTTAAAGCTGTGGCAGCTGCAAATAATTGGGACACAGCCCTGAATTTTGCAATTAGCATTTACTTAGATATTATTAACCTGTTTATCAGCCTAATGAATTTAATGTCGTCTAATAATTAATTGATAGATAAGATTTACAATAAAAATAACCCTCGGCTTCCGCGAGGGTTAGTTAGTTATAGACTTTCGTCATTATACACATTTCCTTTTAATCCGCCGGCTCGACTTCTTCAAGGGGGCTTAACGCTATGTAGGGGCACCGCTGCCACCTTCCACAACACCCGCCCGAAACGGCCTCCGCGGATATACTTATAGTATAAGCACTTTTTCCAATTTGTCAAGGGGTATATTTTTATTGTAAATTTTCCAGCTCGGCAGTAAGTTCAAGCCACTTACCCTCAAGATCAGAAATTTCTTTGTTTATAAAGGCAAGTTCTATGCTTAAATCAGTATTAAATTGAACAGTTAAACGTGCTTCAATATTTTGTTTTTGAGTAGTTAATTTATCAAGTTTCTTCTCAATTTCCTTGATTTGTTTTTTGATAGGTGCGGCTTGGGCGCGAAGTTCGGCTGCAGTTCTGCGGCGTTCCTTTTTGATATCAGCTTTATTTTGTGCAGCACTTGCGCCGCCGCCATGAAGAACAAAGTTTTTATAATCTTCCAAATCGCCTTCATAATTTTGAACAGTTCCGTTTGCGACAAGGAGTAGACGGTCCGTAACTTCTTCAAGCAAATTAAAATCGTGCGTAACTAAAATAACCGCACCGCTGTAATTGTTTAGAGCCTCGCTTAAAGCACGGCGGGAAGTTATATCTAAATGGTTTGTAGGTTCGTCTAAAATTAAAATATTTGGGCGCGCAATTGTTATCATTGAAAGGAGTAGCCTGCTCTTTTCCCCCCCTGAAAGGCTACCGATTTTTGTATCCGCTTTATTTTTTTGCAAGCCAAAACAGGCAAGATGTGTGTAAACTTCTGCCTCTTTTGCCTCTGTCATTTTTTCTTTTGCAACTTCATAGGGTGTTTTATCAAGGTCAAAAACTTCAGTCTGATGTTGCGCAAAATAACCCACTTTTATTTTGCGTGCATAAGTTAATTTACCTTCCATCGAGGGTAACAAACCGGCAAGCAATTTTGCAAGTGTACTTTTACCATTACCGTTTGCACCGAGCAAGGCAATTTTATCTTCCGCACCGATAGTGAGATTAATATTTTTTAAAACAGGTGTTTCATTATATCCGCAGGAAACATCTTCCAAAGTATATAAATAGGCATCAAGCAAATCAGGCTCAGGGAAAGTAAAACGCACACTTTTTTCTATCGGAATTTTTGGTGCATCCCCCATACGTTCAAGCATTTTTAAGCGGCTTTGTGCCTGTTTGGCTTTTGTGGCTTTATAGCGAAATCTATCTACAAAACTTTGCAAATGCTTACGTGTTTCTTCATAACGTTTTGCATCTTTAATAATTTGCTCGGTTTGATTATGGCGGGTGCGCTCATAAGTATCATAGTTACCTGTATAAGTTTTGAGTTTACAGTCATCTACCAAAATAATTTTTTCGCAAATTTTATTGAGTAAAGCGCGGTCGTGGCTGATTAAAAAAAGTGTTTTATCGGTTTTTTCTAAAAAACTTTCAAGCCAAATTGATGTTTCCAAATCTAAGTGGTTTGTCGGCTCGTCCAAAAGTAAAATATCAGACGGAGCAAACAAGGCTGCCGCAAGTGCCGCACGCACACGCCAACCGCCGGAAAGTTCTTTTAAAGGCTTTTTTAATTCCTCATCTAAAAAACCTAAACCGCCCAAAATTGCACTTGCACGCGCTGATGCGCTGTTTGCACCGAGATTATTTAATTTATCGTAAATTTCTGCGATTTCTTCACCTGAAAAACATAATCAAGCGGCGTTAAAGAAGTATCTTTAATTTCCTGTTCAACAGTGGAAATTTGCAAGCCGGAACTAATAGTAATTTTACCGCCGTCCGGGTAAATTTGACCGAGAATAAGACGAAATAATGTGGTTTTACCACAACCGTTTAATCCGACAAGGCCGGTTTTTGTACCGTCGGCAATAAAACAAGCGGCATCTTCGAAAATCGGGCGCAGGCCTATGTGATAACTTAAATCGGAAATTTCTATCATAGGCTGCCCTTTGAGGGACTATTCCTCCGCGGCTTCTTCTTTGCGGGATGCTTTCCTGCGTTCGTGAATATTTAAGATTTTCTTTCTAAGTCTGACGGATGTCGGCGTAATTTCCACAAGTTCGTCCGGGGCAATATATTCAATTGCTTGTTCCAGACTCATGATACGCGGAGGTGTTAAAACTAAAGCATCATCAGCCGCTTTACTGCGCATGTTTGACATACGTTTTGCTTTGCACGGGTTAACAACAAGGTCATTATCGCGTGAATTTTGACCGATAATCATACCTTCATAAACCTGTACCCCGGGGCCTAAAAACATTTGGCCGCCGTCTTGCAAAGCATTTAAGGCATACGAGGTTGTTACCCCCGGCTCTTTGGCAATCAAAACACCGTTGGAGCGAAGTGGCGGAACATCAACTTTAGGATAATACCCGTAAAAACTGTGGTGCATAATACCAAGACCGCGGGTTGAGGTTAAAAATTCATTTTTGAAACCGATTAAAGCACGCGACGGTATAATATATTCAAGGCGCAAGCGGTTTTCGCCTTCGCTTACCATGTTTTCAAGCTTTGCCCCGCGTTTGCCTACAAGTTCAAAAACTGCACCTTGCACGTCTGAAGAAATATCTAAAATAAGATATTCCATCGGCTCTAAAATTTTACCGTTTTCTTCTTTGTATAAAACTTCAGGGCTTGATACGGCAAGTTCAAAACCTTCGCGGCGCATATTTTCAATTAAAATTGTTAAATGCAGTTCGCCGCGGCCGTAAACTTTAAAGCGGCCCTCGCCTTCAAGTTGTTCAAGTTTCATGCCTACATTAGTTTGAGCTTCTTTTTCAAGACGCGCTTTTAAATGTCGGCTGGTTAAAAATTTACCTTCGCGGCCGGCAAACGGGGAATCGTTAACAAAAAAGTCCATTGAAATTGTCGGCTCATCAATAACAAGTGGTGGCAGGGGTTCCTCGGAACCTACCATACATAAAGTATCGCCGACTTCCACACCTTCAAGACCGCTGATTGCAACAATATCCCCTGCTTTAGCGCTTTGTACTTCTTGTTTGCCAAGGCCGAAAAATCTTTCAATTTTGGCAGCTTTACCCAAAACCCTTTTACCGTTTTGTTTAAGCATTGCAACTGTTTGGCCTTGTTTAATATCACCGTTTAAAATACGGCCGATACCAACTGCACCCAAAAAGTTATTATAATCAAGCATGGTAACTTGCATTTGCAAGGGTTTTGTTTCATCTGCAACAGGGGCGGGAACATGTTTTAAAATCGCTTCAAAAATAGGGGCGATATCTGTGCCGGGTTTGTTCATATCGTTAGAGGCCCAACCAGCTCGCCCTGAAGCATATATAATAGGGAAATCAAGTTGTGCATCATTTGCACCAAGTTCCATAAAGAGCTCAAAAACTTCATCTACAACTTCAGACGGTCTGATATGATCGCGGTCCATTTTATTTATAACAACTATAGGTTTTAGCCCAAGAGCCAAAGCTTTCCTTAACACAAAGCGGGTTTGGGGCATAGGGCCTTCAACGGCATCAACTAAAAGCAAGGCACCGTCCACCATTTTTAAGACGCGTTCCACTTCACTACCGAAATCTGCGTGGCCCGGAGTGTCAACGATATTAACCGTATAACCTTTATAATTTACGGCAGTACATTTTGATAAAATTGTTATACCGCGCTCACGTTCAAGTGGGTTAGAGTCAAGGACAGTTTCCTGTGCTTCGTCTTGTTTTACTTTAAATTGACCTGCTAATTTTAAAAGTGAATCTACGATAGTGGTTTTACCGTGGTCTACGTGTGCGATAATAGCCACATTTCTTACATCTTGTCTTGTATTCATAATTTTAATCCAAAAAAATAACGCTTTAAAAGCGCGGGTAATCTGATCTACGTCTATAGATATTATATAATTTTTTGATTATAAAAAAAACTCCCCCGCCAATCGCGAAGGAGTTATTTAAAAAATGAAACTATACTTATGCTTGATTACCGAAGGCAGAAAAATCAAAATCACGCATAATTTTTTCAATTATAATATTGATCTGATTGTCAATACTTTGCGTAAAATTATCTTCTACCGTTTTAAGTTTAAAAATATCTAAAGAAGGTGTAAATTCAAAAGGAATCTCATTTTCTACAACATATCTAGGGGCCCATTCTAATACTACCTTATTATATTTTTCAGCCTCCTTTACATATTTGCTTTTATGGGCATTTTCTTTATACCAATCTTCAATAATAGTCTGCACTGCCTCTATACAGGCTACTTTGGCATTATCCCCTCTTTTTTTATACCTATCTAAGGAATTTTGCGCCAATGTTTTGACATCTACAGGGGCATGCGGCAAACGCGGACTGCGATAAATATAACCAGATAATTTAAGTAAATTAGGGTCATATTTCCTGAGTAAATATTCTAATATTCCCACTTGGCCTTCCTTAACGGCTTGCAAGGCTTCTGTTAAAAATTCACCGTTAAATCTATCTTCCTCTACCTTATAGACACCGTTATCTATTAAATAACTATATCCGCCTTGCGTAATCAAAGCCTCATATAATGGAACATTATTTAAAAGCAAGGCAAAAGTCGGCAAATTTACTATAGCTTTTTCAACTCCCTGCCTATCCTCACCATAAAAGGCCCATTCACATTTACGTTCTAAATTAGGATCGGCACAATAAGATAAAGTTTCCTTTATATATTCGCCTCTATTATTTTTTTCACCCATAACATACTTAAGATCTTTAGTAATATTTTTACCGTTAAATCTACTATAGTATTCTTGGTATAT
This sequence comes from uncultured Elusimicrobium sp., assembly GCA_902787065.1. Classification (GTDB taxonomy): domain Bacteria; phylum Elusimicrobiota; class Elusimicrobia; order Elusimicrobiales; family Elusimicrobiaceae; genus Proelusimicrobium. The sequence continues at coordinate 2,144 of CADAFA010000065.1, read as the reverse complement.
TATATTATCACAATAAGTTTTGTCTATGGCATTTGCTAATACCGGCAATAATACTAAAACAGATATTAGCGAAAAGAAATACTTTATTTTCATTTTTCCTCCTAAGACTACGCAGCAGGGGTCATTTCTTGTTCTGCGGCTAATTCAGTTTGTTGTTTTTTAAACTCCTTTACAAATTGTTGAAAAGAATCAGGCGTACAAATAGGGCCCGGTAATACAATTGAAGCCTTTTCAGGATCATCTGTAATATAATCCAATAAATTACTTCGACTTAACAGTAAAATTTTTGACAATTCATCCATAGTCGAGACATCAATATATATCTTTTTATCTTGTAGATCAAAGGTCATTTCTTCTATCTCTTGTATATTTTTACTTATACTTTCAACTGCCTGTTGAACAGTCTCACTCTTATCCTGGGTAGTTAAAATATTTCCGTGTTTACTTTGAATTTCTATCGGGGCAATAATGCCATACCTTTCCTGACCGTCAGAAAATTGACGTTCCTCTGGCTCTCCCCATACTGTATAAGGAGAAACTTTCCCTTCTTTTACAGAAATAAAAACAGCATTACTGTTATTCTCTGTCTTTTCATAAACACCATTATCTTTTGACTGAACCTTCATAATTATAGGGGAAGATTGCTCTTCAATTTTTTGTGTTTTTGGTAATTTATCATTTTTAGCAATCAACTCTTGCTTGGCTGAGGACTTTGCCTGCTGGGCAATACCCTGCGGAGTTAAGCCGGCTTTTTGTTCAAGACTTTTGGAACCTTTGCTTGTAGCATTAGCATCAAAAGAGTCGCGCAAAATACCACTTTTTAAAGACGCTATTTCCCCGACTGCGGAAGAGGTGGATGTACCACCTTCAATTTTTAAATTAATATTTTTTAAATCGGCATAGGCATTACTTAAAGCATTATCATCAAAACCTTTATCCTGTGTAGAAGCACTTACATAATTGTTGCCCCCCATATTACTAATTACACCACTTGTATATCCGCCGTTAGAGTTTTGATTGTTTACCCTGGCTAAGTAGGCCTGCTTTTCCTTTTCCTGCTGCAAAGCTGCCAAAATTTCCATATCACTTGCACCGGCTAAACGTTTTTTGGCATTAATAAATTCTTGTTCAGAAACATTTCTTGTAAGGAGTTCTTCATAGGGAATATGACCTTTAGGAGTAACAATATATTTTTCCCCGGCAGCATTTTCAATTACAGCATAATCTTGGCCGTTAACAGTAACGTAACCCTTAACAGGATTATTGGCTTGATTATTGTAAGAAGTTTTTGAAGAAATATTCTTATCTTTATAAGTTGTGGAATTTGAGGCATCAGAATCTAAAAAATCTGTATCAAAATTTTTAAAATTTCTGGAAGAAGCAATAAAAACTTTATCTTGTGAATGAATCTTCCCCGGCTGTCCGAAGGAACTTTCTTTACTAAAAGAAACTTTTTCTTTTATAGCCCCTACCCCTGCTGCAGATGCCATTATATTTTTAGAGTGGGGCGTTGAAAAACCATAAAAAGAGGCTATTTTACTAGCCAAATTCGAAATAGGGTTTGTTTGATAAGACATTCCTGACCTAACAGCAAAAGGGGAGAAGTCTTCTTCTTCCTCATTACCATAAATAAAAGGAAGAGTAAAAAATGCAATGATTGCAAGTAGGGCTATTTTACCAGAATTTCTTTTTAAAAAATCCATATTATTTTTAGCTGTACAAATGCTTTTTTGTAAATTTTACTTCTTTTCTATATTATATCACATTTTAGAAAAATTGCAAGTACTTTTTAAAATCATATTTTTCCCGACGGGAATCCTTATTGTGTATAATTTTATAAAAATTTTATTTTCATATTTTATATAATATATATGATGTTTGGAGAGGTGTGTGAGCGGTTGAAACAGCAGGCCTCGAAATCCTGTATACCGAAAGGTATCGAGGGTTCAAATCCCTCCCTCTCCGAAAAAATTAACCCTCCTTTACGGAGGGTTAATTTTTTTGGATGGAGGAAAGCCAACTGCTTGGCTTTCCGTCGGGATTTGAAGAATTAATTCAATTTATTCCATAAAGTTTATAAACATACATTCATTAAATATCAATTTTCTCCGTCGTGCCATCAAATTGCCTCTTGACTTTGTTTT
>CADAFA010000064.1 GCA_902787065.1 uncultured Elusimicrobium sp. | reverse complement strand
ACTTGGCTAGTATTTACAAAAACCAAGCGAATAACTTGTCAAATAAGCCTTTTTTTGTCGTCTTGACTTCTTCATAAAAGGTATTTGCAAGTTCTGCCAAAAGTTCTTTTTGGCGCGGCGTAACTTTTTTGGGTACTTTAATATTTAGCACAACACGCATAGATCCTTTTTTATTGGCTTTGCCCAAAACAGGCATACCTTGCCCATCAAGTGTAAGCACACTTCCGTCAGTTGAGCCTTTTGGGATTTCCACGGTTAATTCTTCCTTCATCAAATTATTTATTTTGATTTCGCCGCCCAAAACCGCTTGTGGGTAAGAAATTTCCGTATTCAAAATTAAGTCGGCATCATCGCGTTCAAAAACTTTGTGTGGTTTAACTTTAACCTGCAAATATAAATCTCCGTAACCGCCGTCAAGTGTACCGATATCTCCGCCGTTTGCAACACGCAAAACACTGCCTTCTTTTACACCGGCAGGGAGTTTTATTTTTAAAGTATTTTTCTTTTTTGTTTTACCGCTGCCTTTGCAGGCTTTACAAGGGCGTTCCAAAATTGTGCCTTGGCCGCCGCAATCGGGGCAAGGTTGGCGCATGGAGAAAAACCCTTGGCTGAATTGCACAACGCCTGAGCCTTTACAAGTCGGGCAAGTTTTGGTGCTTGAGCCTTCTTCCGCTCCTGTTCCGTGGCAAACGTCACATGTATCAATGCGGGAATAAGTAATTTCTTCTTCTTCCACGCCGGTATAGGCTTGTTCTAACGTAACTGAAATTTTTTGTTGTAAATCGTTCCCGCGGCGGACACTTCTTCGCCTTTGTCCGCCGAAACCGCCCCCGAAAGATCCGCCGAACATATCACTGAAAACCGAACTGAAAATATCTTCAAAACCGCCGAAACCACCACCCTGAAAACCACCGCCGAAACCGGCCCCGTTATTTACGGCATCTGCGCCGTAAGTATCATATATTTGTTTCTTTTTAGGGTCTGATAAGACCTCATAGGCTTCATTTATTTGTTTAAATTTTTCTTCCGCCTCCGGGGATGGGTTACGGTCCGGATGGTATTTTAATGCCAAACGGCGGTATGCCTTTTTTAATTCTTGTTCGCTTGCGTTTCTGCTAACGCCTAAAGTTTCATAATAATCTGCTTTTGCCATAATCACACACACTTAAATAAATAGCCCCTGTTGCTTAAACAACAGGGGCTAAATTACACTTATTTACCGTCAACAACTTCTGCTTCGACTACATCATCTTTTTTTGCTTCGCCTTGCGGGTTTGCTTGTGCCTGAGCACCTGCTGCACCGTTGGCATTGGCTTGCGGGTTTGCCTTTGCTTGGGCTTCTTTATAAATAATTTCACCCAATTTTTGGCTTGCCGTTAAAGCCTCATCTTTTGCTTTTTTGATGCGTTCTGTATCATCAGTTTTGAGGGCTTCCTTAAGTTCGGAAAGTGCTTGGTCAATTTTGAGGCGTTCATCTTGGCCGATTTTGTCGCCATGATCTTTCAAGGCTTTTTCGGTGGTATATAAGACTGTGTCAGCCTCATTTTTAGCTTCAATTCTTTCCTTGGTTTTCTTGTCTTCGTCTGCAAATTTTTCCGCTTGCTTGACGAAGTTATTGACTTCTTCTTCGCTTAATTTATTTGGGGCGCTGATTGTAATATGTTGTTCTTTATTTGTGCCCAAATCTTTTGCGGAAACTTTTAAGATACCGTTTGCATCAATATCAAAGGTAACTTCAATTTGCGGAACTCCGCGCGGGGCTGGAGGAATACCGTCAAGGTCAAATTTACCTAACGGTACATTGTCCTTTGCCATAGGGCGTTCACCTTGCAAGACATTGACTGTTACTGCCGGCTGATTATCTGCCGCGGTTGAAAATACTTGGGTTTTCTTTACAGGAATTGTGGTGTTTCTGTCAATAAGTTTTGTCATAACACCGCCCAAAGTTTCAAGACCGAGTGAAAGAGGGGTAACGTCTAACAAAAGAATATCTTTAACATCCCCTGTTAAAACACCGGCTTGAATTGCGGCGCCATCTGCTACGCATTCCATAGGGTCAATACCGCGTTCAATTTTTTTGCCGACGTGTTTTTCAACATATTCTTGTACGATAGGCATACGTGTCGGCCCGCCGACCATGATGATTTTATCAATATTGTTCATGGAAAGTTTACTGTCACTAACCGCTCTATCGATTGATGCACCGCAGCGTTCAACTGTGGGGCGAACTAAACTTTCAATTTTAGCACGTGAGAGTTTTGTTTCCAAGTGTTTCGGGCCGTTTTGGTCGGAAGTAATGAAAGGCAAATTAATATCTGTTTCCATTGTGGTGGAAAGTTCAATTTTCGCTTTTTCTGCGGCATCTTTTAAACGCATCATGGCTTGTTTATCATTAGCCAAATTTATACCAGTTGTTTTCTTAAAGTCATCAACTAACCAATCAATTATGGCATTATCCATATCGGTACCGCCGAGCTTTGTATCACCTGAAGTTGCAAGAACTTCAAAGGTACCTTCACTGCTCATTTCCATAATTGTAACATCTAGTGTACCGCCACCGAGGTCGAAAACCAAGATTTTTTGGTCTTTACCTGTTTTATCAATACCGTACGCAAGGGCTGCTGCAGTAGGTTCGTTTAATAAGCGGACTACTTCAAGCCCGGCAATTTTACCGGCATCTTTTGTGGCTTGCCTTTGGTTATCGTTAAAATAAGCCGGAACTGTAATAACTGCTTTTTCAACAGTAGTGCCTAAAAAGGCCTCGGCATCTTTTTTAACTTTTTGTAATACGAAAGCTGAAAGTTGTTGGGGGGTAAATTCATGTCCGCGCAAATCAAATTTATAATTTTCACCCATGCGGCGTTTAAAAGCGGTTGCTGTGCCTTCGGGGTTTAAAACGGCTTGTTTCCTTGCCGGTTCACCTACTAAGCGTTGCCCATCTTTTGTAAATGCTACGTAAGAGGGGAAAGCCTTACCGCCGATAGAATTACCTTCCGCTGAAGGGATAATCGTCGGTTTACCTCCTTCCATAACGGCTGCTGCCGTGTTTGATGTTCCTAAGTCAATACCAATAATTTTAGACATATATTTTCTCCTTAAATCTTATTTTTTTCTTCTTTGTTATTTTGTGCTTTGTCTTCTTTAACGTCGGCACATTTGCAAACTACAACTTGCGCGGGCCTGATAATTTTACCGTCAAGTTCCACCGCTTTAACAAGTTCCTGCAAAACTTTGCCGTCGTCTTTAGCCGGGCAAGGCACAGTTGTGATAACTTCTTGGGTCATCGGGTTATAGGGCTTACCAATGCCGTCTAAAACCTTTAGGCCTTGGGCTTTAAAAGATTTTTCAACTTCTTCTAAAATCATTGAAAGCCCGTGCTTTAAATGTTTTAAGTCAACTCCTTCTTTATTAAACTCCCCCTTTGCTTTAAGTAAGTTGTCATACATCGGCAAGAGCGATTTTAAAACCTCAGCTTTACCAAAAGAGATAAGTAAAGGTTTTTCCTTTTCCGTACGCTTTCGGTAATTTTCAAAGTCAGCTTGAAGGCGGAGAAGCTGGTCCAAATAATTTTGGGCTTTGGCTTTTTCTTCTTCAAGTTCTTTGTTTAGAGGTTCTTGCTCTTGTTCTGTTAGTTCTTCTTCATCATCTTGAAGCGGATCGTGTTCTTGCACAAGTTCTTCTTCAAGTTCCTCTTTAAGTTTCTTTTTTGACATTATTGACCTTCCTTTTCCTCTAGTTCAGTGCGCCAATTTGTAATTGTGCTACCTAGCATTTGGCCTATAAAGTTGACAAGAGAAATCATTTTTGTATATTCCATGTGCTTCGGTCCTACTATGCCGATAAGCCCCACAGTCTTGCCACCCACTTTACAAGCAGAGGATATTATACTTAGATTCTTCAGTTCCTGCATTTTGTTTTCTTCCCCGATAGTTACCGATACTTGGTTATTTGCATCTGCTTTTTGCAAATTCTGCATTTTTTCATTTAAAAGCAAGGCAAATTTATCGCGTTCTTCTATGACGCGCATCATTTGGCCGAAGTCCGTAAAATCTTCGGGGGAAACTGCATCTATAAGTTCGCTTAAACCTTCAATATATAATTGGTCCGCATTTGTTTGATGTTCGGACAATTCTTTTAATATATTGTAGGCAAGCTCTGTTAAGCCTTCAGGGTCACACTGCCCTTGGTTTAAGGCTGTCCATAAAATGCGTTGTGCGGAGCGGTAACTTTTACCGGAAATCTCGTCATTAATAAACGCATTTATCATTACAAGGCGTGCCGGGGAAATGGGTTTCCTTACCCTTACCGGCCAATGTTTTATTGTGCCTTCTTCCGTCACTAAAACCGCTAAAACATTGTATGGCCCAAGCGGAATAAAGTCAAGGCGTTGTACGGTGGATTCTTCCACACTGTTTTGCAGGACAAACCCTGCCGAGTGAGTTAAAGCAGACAGCATTTTGCAAGTCTGTGTCATAAGGCGATTCACTTCGCCGACATTTTGTTTATACTCTTCCTCAATTCTTTGACGTTCTTTTACCGCTAATTTTTGTATTTTGGAAAGGTAATCTACATAAAACCTATAAGCTTTATCGGTCGGGATTCTTCCGCCGGAAGCATGCGGCTGATATAAAAAGCCGTCATCTTCAAGCTTCTTCATTATATTTCTGATAGTTGCGCTGGAAACACCTTTTAACCCCTTTTGGGCTACAAGTTCCGAGCCAACAGGTTTCCTGTTTTCAACAAATTCCTGGATAATCATCCTGAGGATTTTTTCTTCCCTGTCTTTTACAACTTCCGGTTTTAGTATTCTCATAATTAACCTTTCTTTTCGTCATTTTAGGCACTTATTTTTAGCAACCTATTTAAGCGACTGCTAATATTGTATATAATTTTTTCAAAGTTGTCAATCCCCTTTTTAGAGTGCTAATTTAGGATTCTATTTTCTATAGGGTAAAGTAAATAAAAACTTGCTATAATATTGGTATGAAAAATTTATTTAAATTGTTGACAGTAGTGCTTTGTTTATGTCTTTCTTTGCCTGTTTTTGCGGAAGAAAAAATAAATAATTTCGAAGTCCATTTTAATTCGCAAGAAGATAATACCGCTGCCGTTAAAGAATATATAACTTTTACGGCAGAGCATAATCAAATTAAACGCGGTTTATTCCGTGTTTTGCCTAAAAATATCGAAGTTGAAAGTTTAACTTTAGA
>CADAFA010000063.1 GCA_902787065.1 uncultured Elusimicrobium sp. | reverse complement strand
TTGTATTTTTAATTATTATTATTTCATATCGATTAATATTCAATTATGCATAACTTTTAGCATCGATACAAACGATAAATCTAACCGTTTGTGTCAACAAGAAACAGGTAAAAAAACAGGGTATTATAACGAAGGTGGATCGTGGCAATATCTTTATTAATCTTCAATGTAGACCAACAATTTGCCGTGGCGGAAATTAACGGAAAAGTTGCCCTTTGCTATATTGCTAAGCCCGCGTTGGCCCAAGGTTAAAGTTTCGTTTTTTAACGGGTAAAGTAAATTTTGCGTGCTGATATTTTTGATTTCTTCAAGCGCAATTAAACTAACGCGCGCGCCTTTTTCCGCTTTGATTTTTGCACCGCGCGAAAATAAATAAACCGTCGCATTTGGCAGTAAAAAACAAATATCAAAATATTTTAAATAAGCACTTGCCGCCAAAAAATTACTGAAGCAAAAATCAAAGCGCCCGCCCCAAGACAAAATAATATCAACTTGTTTTGGCTTTAGGGTTTTAAGATAATCAAGTGCCTTCTCAAAATCACTATTATCTTGGCGCGCAACTTGTTTTAAACAGCCTTTTAAAAGCGTTTTATTTTCGGGGGTAATACTATCTAAATCTCCAACGACAATATCGGGCTTAATGCCGGCTTTTAAACATTTATTTGCACCGCCGTCAGCCGCCAAAATAAAACTATAATTTTTGGCTGTTTGCACCAAAAAATTTTTATTAAAACTACCGTTTAAAACAAGCAAAACTTTAGGCTTTGGCATATTTCCCCTTCAGTAAAATAGCACCTAAAAATATTATATTAACTATTAAGCCGATATAAAAGCCCTCAACTTCCGCCAAAAAACCGGCGCGCGGCACGATATGCCATACAGTAACAATTATAGCAGATAACCAAACGGAAAAACTGAATTGTTTACCTGTAATTTTTTTGGGAAAAAAGTAACCAAACATCATTGGCGCTAGCAAACAGGCCGCCATATAAGAGCCTAAAACAAACCATATTTTCTTAAAACTACCGTCAAAAATTAAGGCAAGCAAAATGGCTGCACCGCCAATTAAAAAGAAAAATATTTGGTTTGCAAGCACTTTATTTTTAAATTTATCTCTAAATAAGTCATAAGCAAAAGTATTGGAAGCAATAAATAAAAAAGAATCTAACGTAGATAAAATAGTACATAAAATACCCGCTATAAAAAAGCCCCTCAAACCGCTAGGCAAAAGTTGCACCGCATATAAAAAATAAGCGTGTTTCGGTAAAGCATCAGGCAAAATAGCACGTGCATACAATGCACCGGAAGTGGTGCATAAATCAAAACAAAACCAAATAAAAGTACAAATTAAAATACCTGTCTTTGCGGTTTTAGCGTCTTTAGCGGCAAAACATCTTTGGTAAAATGAAGGGTCCACTAAAGTAGCCAAAGCAATACCGGCCCAAACAAAAGTATTAAGCCAACTATTTCCGCCTGTTATGGAAAAATGTGTTGCCGGTAAAGCACTTTTCAAAAATTCAATGCCGCCGAAAGTTTTGAAAGACATCAGCGCAACAAGCAAGACAGATAAACACATAATACTAAACTGTATTATATCCGAAAACACCACCGCACGCAACCCACTCCATGCAGCATACACACAAACAACAAAAGTACCCAGTGCCATAGCCGGTAAAAGTTCAAACCCGAAAACGAGTTGCAAAAATACACCTAAACTCAAAACATAAGAGATAGGCAAAACATTTAGAAAGGTGAAAACTGCCGCCGTCTTGCGTGCATGTTCACCAAACAATTGGCCTGCCGCTTGCGGCAAAGTAATACTTTTATAATTTTTAATTTTATCTACCAAAAACAAAGCAAAAATAATATAAGCAATATACCAAAAAACACCTTGCGTAACAAAATTATAAATACCGTAATTAAAAGTTATTTCGTTTACGCCGAAAATGCCACCGTACCAAGTAGCGGCAAGCGTCGCAACAAAAAGCGGCAAGGTTAGTTGCCTGCCCATTAGCATATAATCAAGAAATTTATTTGTGTTTTTAGGCCGTCTTAAATGCCCGAACAGAACACTAGCAAAAGTCAGCAGCAAAATAAAAACTATTACCCCCAAATCTAAGGGGGTAAGTAGTTTTGAAACTGCTAAATTTGCTACAAAATTTCCTTGCATAAAAAAGCAAATTTATTGCCAATTTATATAATTTGCAATTGCCAAAAAGCCAAAGGAAAGCAAGAACCAAACCGTAACGAGCGGCAAAATAAATTTAAACCATTTCTGGAAAGGTATCTTTGCCATACCGATAACGGCAATAACAATCGGGCTTGTGGGGATACAAACATTTGTCCACCCGTCACCGAACTGATAAGCTAAAACCATTGTTTGGCGCGTTATGCCAATTAAATCCGACAAAGGCGCAAGTATCGGCATAGTCAAAACCGCTTTGCTTGAGCCTGAAGGTATAAAAAAGTTAATAACTGCTTGCATTATAAAGGCGGCCCAACTTGCCAAAACGGAATTTAATTTTGAAATTATACCTGCCATAAAATTAAGGGCTGTATCTAAAATATTACCGTTTTCGGCGATAATTATAATTGAAGTTGCAAGGGCAAGCAAAAACACAATTTCCGCCATACCGCGTACACCGTCGTAAAAAGCAGTGCATGCCTCTTGCACTTTTAAGCGCCCGCAAATTGTTGCGACTAAGGCCAAACCGAAAAATAAAGCGCCGATTTCGGTTATATACCACTCATATTTTAATACACCGAAAACCAAAAGCCCCATAGTTGCCGCAAAAGCAAGCAAAACAAGAATATGCGAAGCGGTAAAAACAACCTCTTCGGCATTTGAGGAAGTAAGTTCCCTTTTCTTTTCTTGGTCGAAATCATAAGTTAAACTTACTTTAGGATCCTTTTCAATTTTACGGGCATAATTCATAACAAAAATAATTGCGGCAATCGTACAAATAACCCACATTACAAGGCGGAATTTAAAACCAGAATACATAGGAAGTTCGGCAATACCTTGTGCAATACCCAAAGTGAAAGGGTTCATAAAAGCGCTTGCAAAACCGGCAGCTGCCCCGATAAACGGAACTGTAACCCCGATTAAAGAATCATACCCTAGCGAAAGAGAAAGCGGTATAAAAATAGGAATAAAAATTAAAACTTCCTCAGACATACCAAAAGTCGCCCCGCCGATAGAAAACAAAAGCATACTTAAAGGGATATATAAATTTCTTAATTTCGGATGATCCAAAAAAACACGGCTCAAACGTTTAATAAAAGCGGTAATTGCACCTGTTTTTTCCACCACCATGAAAGCACCGCCGATAATTAAAAGGAAGGCCATAATTTCTGCGGTAGTGGAACGTAAAAAAGCCTGCATGGGCGCTTTTAAAACATCAAATAAATTTTGCGGGGTTGATTCTACATAATGGAAAGAACCTTCAACGAGGACATTCCTTCCGTCTTTTAAAACTGTATCGAATTTCCCGGCCGGGATTAACCACGTAGCAATTGCGGTTAAGGCGATGATTGTGAGCAAAATAACAGTAGTATTTAACTTCAAGTCTTTGAGTTTTTTTACAGACATTTTAAGTGCTTGTGTCATTAGTGTTTAAACACCTCCTAATTTTTGGTACTCTATATTTTATAAAATTATGCCATATATTTGGTAAAATATTTCTATGTTATATATAGTCCCAACGCCTATCGGCAACTTACAGGACATAACCCTCCGCGCTTTGGAAATTCTAAAGCAGGCCGATTTCGTTTTGTGCGAAGATACACGCCAAACAAAAAAGTTGCTTGATAACTTCGGTATACCTACAAAAACTTTAAGGTATAATGAGCAAAATGAACATAGCTTTCCCGCCTTAATTAAAATGTTGAAAGAAGGCAAGAACTTGGCACTTGTTTCTGATGCGGGAACACCTTGCGTTTCAGATCCTGGGTGGAAACTGGTTAAACTCGCACGGCAGGAAAATATTAAAGTTACCGCACTCCCCGGTGCAAGCGCGGCAACTTGCGCATTGAGTGCATCCGGTTTAAGCGGCGGAGGTTTTTGCTTCCTAGGTTTTTTGCCGAAGAAAAAGGGCAAAGCCCTAAAGCAAATTGAGGCAGCGTTAATGCTTGAAAAACCTGTTATAATCTATGAATCGCCTTACCGTATAATTAAATTTTTGGAATTTTTGCAGGAAAATTTACCGCAAATTAAAGTTTTTATCGGGCGCGAAATAACTAAAACTTTTGAGGAATATTTAAGCGGAACGCCTTCAGAACTTTTGGAAAATTTTAAAGCACGTACAAAAATTTTGGGCGAATTTGTTATAATTTTAGATGGCCGTAAAACCGATACGGAGGAAGAAAATGAAGACTGAAGTTTTCCATATTTCCCAAATTACAAAAAGGCAAATGCTGTTTTTGAAAACAAATTTGCTAAGCGGCATGCCCTGCATTTTGCCGACGGATACTGTTTACGGCTTGATGGTCTTGGGCCGCGTAACAAAAGCGCGGGAGATTTTAAACAAAATCAAAAATAACCCGCAAGATAAACCAACGCAAATTTTATGTACTCCAAAGCAAGCTGCAATTTTAGCGGCGGACCAAAAACAACTTGCGCAAGCACAAAAACATTGGCCCGGTGCTTTAACCGCAATATTAACGGCAAGTAAAGAAGGCAAAAAATACAGCGGTATTGATACCGTCGGGCTTCGTGTTCCAAACAGCACTTTTTTGATTGACTTAATGGAAAGTTTAATTTCCCCCTTACTTGCAACAAGTGCCAATTTTCATGGCAAAGCACCATGCAAAAATACTGCTGAACTTTTAGCGGTTTTTGACGGTATTGTTCCTTGCATTGTACTTGATGACAGACCAAGCAAAAATATACCTTCAAAGATTATTGACTACACAAAAACACCACCGGAAATTATTCGCTAAAAACTCCTTAATAATTTGTTATAATAAAATTGTTGGGAGTATCCCAACATAAAATTTATTCTGTTTTTGGAACTGTATGTGGAATACAGGGCATTATTCGTAAGAATAATCTCACTCTAATCCAAAACAGCCAAATAAGGTACAAGTAAAGGAACTTATAATCCCTTTATTTGTGCCTAGTGTTTACTTTAAGTAAACCGCGGCTGTTTATTATGTAAGGCATTAGAGTGAGCTTACAAGTAGATAGCCGTTTTGCATATATAGTTCCCTAAACATGAAGGAGAATTATATATGAAAAACAAAAAAGGTTTT
>CADAFA010000062.1 GCA_902787065.1 uncultured Elusimicrobium sp. | reverse complement strand
TTCGCTGCTGCTATATAACAATTATAATAAAGTGAAAAGAGTTTAACAAGGGCAATAAGACCTATATAAAAGATAATTTGGACCTATGAAAAAGTACTCAAAAGACCTAGATAGCAAAAAACTAAAGCGGTATGCAAAATCACAACTCCCAAATTTAGTAAAATATATATAAGTAGTTCTACATTATGTATTTTTAAGGAAACAAGTTTATGGATATCGGAATTGTCGGGTTGCCAAATGTCGGCAAATCATCCCTTTTTAACGCTTTAACACAGGCGGGCGCACAGGCCTCAAATTACCCTTTTACTACAATTGAGCCAAATGTCGGTGTTGTACCTATCCCCGATAAAAGGCTTGATGCACTCTTTGACATTTTTAAACCGCCAAAGAAAACTGCCGCCTTTATCCGCTTTGTAGATATTGCAGGTATCGTCAAAGGTGCAAGCAAAGGTGAAGGGCTTGGCAATAAATTTTTGGCAAATATTAGGGAAGTGGATGCAATAATTCACGTCGTGCGTTTATTTGAAAATGAAAATATTACACACGTTGCCGGCAGTATTGATCCTTTGCGCGACATTGATATTATTCAAACCGAACTTATGCTTGCCGACTTGGAAAGTGTTGAAAAAATGTTACCTAAGCAAGAAAGCGCCGCAAAATCAGGCGATAAAGCCGCCAAAGCAAAACTTGAAGTGCTTAAAAAACTTCAAAAATGTTTAGCGGACGGCAAACCTGCAAGCAGCCTAAATTTAGACGAAGAAGAAAAAGTTGATTTACAACTTTTAACCTTAAAACCCGTTTTATTTGTTGGTAATAATTCAGAAACACCAAATAAAGAAAATGCACAAAAAGTTGCAGATTATGCAAAAAGTTGCGGTGCGGGTTTTGTGGAACTTTGCGTTAAACTTGAAGCGGAAATTGCCGAACTTCCCGACGATGAAAAACAAATGTTTTTGCAAGACCTCGGCAGCGATTATACGGGGCTTGAAAAGATTGTCCGCGCCGGTATGGCACTTTTAAATATGTGTACATTTTTTACCGCCGGCCCGGAAGTTGAAGTGCGCTCTTGGTTAATCCCCGTAGGTTGCCCGGCACCGAAAGCGGCAGGCAAAATACACTCCGATATTGAGCGCGGTTTTATTTGCGCGGAAGTATACGACGTTAAAGATATTTTAGAATATAAGTCCGAAAAGACCTTAAAAGAAAAGGGCCTCATCCGCCAAGAAGGGCGCGATTATATTATTAAAGACGGTGATGTTTGTGTCTTCAAATTTAATGTGTAAAAATGCCGCTTTGTGCGGCGGTTGCGCTTTAATCAAAGTGCCTTATGAGGAACAACTGAAACAAAAAGTTGCTGCCGTCACTGCTTTGCTCTCCCCCTATTTTACAGGCGAAATTAAAGTTACACCTACTGCTCTAAATAAATTTTACAGAAATAAAATTGAGTTAAGTTTTACACACCAGCCCATACATAAAGAGCCGCAAAATAAAAAAATTAAACGCGATAAAACTATTCCGCTTGAGTTTGAAGACGTGCTAGGTTTCCGCCAAATGGGGCGTTGGGACAGGGCAGTTAATTTAACCGATTGCCTTATTTTTAATGAAAATCTACCTTGGTTTGTTTACAAAATTATGCTTTGGGCAAAAGCAAAAAATTTGAGTTTTTACGACCAGCGCAAACATACCGGCACTTTGCGCACTTTGATGATAAGGCAAGCTTTTAACAAAAAAGGCGGCATGCTTGTTTTCATTTCCACCGCGCCTTTTGACACAACAGGTTTGACGGAAATTTGCCAACAAATTTACCCCGGCTTTAGTGTTTTAAGTGCCATTAATGACGGTATGAGCGACGCAAGCGGCATTAAAGATTTAAAAATTCTAAGCGGAACAGATACTATGCAAGAAGCACTAATACTAGACGGCGACAGAAAAATTGTTTTTGAAATTTCACCGCAATCGTTTTTTCAAACAAACACAAAAACTGCAAATTTAATGTACCAAAAAGTACGCCAAAAAGTTGCCGAAATTAAACCAAAAATTTTATATGATTTTTACGGTGGTGCTGGTAGTTTCTCTCTAACAAATGCAGATTTAATTGAAAAATCTTTTTGCGTTGAGTGTGTACCCGAAGCTGTGGAAAACGGTAAAAAAAATGCTGTGTTAAACAATATAAAAAATGTGGAATTTTACTGCCAAACGACTGAAGATTTTTTAACCGAAAATAAAATTGAGCCAAATAATTCCCTAGTTATTTTGGACCCTGCCCGTGCAGGCGTGCACCCAAAAGCTTGCGAAAAGTTAGCTACTTGCGGAGTAAAAAATATTTTATATATTTCCTGTAACCCAAAAACATTGGCGGAAAATTTGGAAGTCTTAACCAAAAATTATACCGTAAAAAGTGCAGAGTGTTTTGACTTTTTCCCAAACACAAAACATATTGAAACTTTTGTGGAGTTAGTTTTAAAATGAACCAAGATTTTTTACAAACCCTAAACCCTGCGCAACTTGAAGCGGTAAATTATACCGGCGGGCCATGCCTTATTATTGCAGGCGCCGGAACAGGCAAAACAAAGACTTTAACTTGCAAAATTGCAAAACTTATACAGGACGGTATTCCCCCTTATAAAATACTTGCGGTAACATTTACAAACAAAGCGGCAAAAGAAATGCGCGAGCGTTTAAATATGCTTGTCGGAGGTGTTGCCGGGCAAATTTGGATTTACACTTTCCACTCTTTTGCACTCCGTCTACTCCGGCAAAATGCAGAAGCCGCAAAACTTGTGCGCGACTTCGTTATTTACGACGAAACAGAACAGAAAAAAGTCGTATCTTTATGCCTTGAGGAAATGGGTGTAAAAGATGCAAAAAAAGAAGTTAATTATTATGTTTCAATAATTTCACGCGCAAAAGATGAAATGCTTTCCGTGGAAGACTTTTTAGCGCAGGCAGTAGCCTCAAATAATGAAAAAAAGATGCAAGTGGCCGAAGTTTACCGCCGCTATCAAGCTAAACTTGATGCAAGTTATGCGCTTGACTTTGGGGACTTGCTTTTTAAGACGGTGTTACTCTTAAAAAATAATCAAGAAGTGCGTGAATATTACCAGCAATTTTTCAAATACATTTTGGTTGATGAATACCAGGATACAAATAAAACACAATATCTTTTAACTTCGGTGCTAGCGCAAAAACACCGCAATTTATGCGTAGTGGGCGATCCGGACCAGTCAATTTATTCCTGGCGCGGCGCAAACATAAAAAATATTTTAAATTTTGAGCGAGACTTTAAGGATGCGAAAGTCATTACACTTGAGGAAAATTACCGCTCCACCCAAATTATTTTGGATGCATCAAATAAATTAATCAAGCAAAATAAAAACAGAAAGGAAAAGAGTTTACACACCTCAAAAGAAGGCGGTGAACCGATAAATGTGCGCGAATTACCTTCGGAAGGTGAGGAAGCACGCTTCGTTGCTAATCAAGTTCAAATGATGGTAGATGATGACGGCGCGAACTTAAATGATATTGCAGTTTTCTATCGTACAAATGCGCAATCAAGAAATTTTGAAGATACTTTCAGACGTTACCAAATACCTTACCGCTTAATCGGTGCTGTAAAATTCTATGACAGAAAGGAAATTAAAGATATTTTATCTTATGCAAAACTTTTGGTAAACCCAAGTGATAGTGTCAGTTTACTGCGCGTTATAAATACGCCGCGCAGAAGTATCGGCAACACGACTATTGCCGTCCTATTAGCATATGCGCAAAAAAACAATATCACTTTATGGTCCACTTTAAGGCAACAAAATTTTATCGACGGAATAAAACCGACTGCTCTGCGCGGAATAAAAGAATTTGTTAATTTAATAGACGGTTTAACTTTAGAAAAGGAAATGCTTGCACCGTCTGAAACTATTGCAAAACTTTTGGAACTTTCCGGTTACCAAAAAAGTATTGAAGACGAAATGGAAAAGGACCCGGAAGCCGCGCAAAGAATCGGCAACTTAAACGAACTTGTAAACGCAGTTAAAGAGTATGAAGAAAGATGTATTAAAGAAGATACCGCGCCCACTTTAAGCGGATATTTGCAAGAAATTTCTTTAATTACTGCCGCCGAAGAAGAAGGTGAAACACAAACAGGCGGCGCAGTAACTTTAATGACCGTACATTTGGCAAAAGGGCTTGAATTCCCTACGGTATTTGTAACAGGTTTGGAAGAAGGTTTATTCCCGCTCTCCTCAAAAGACGAAGATGAACTTGAAGAAGAACGCCGCCTTTGCTATGTTGCCATGACGCGTGCAAAAAAGAATTTATTTATGACTTATGCCGCAACGCGCCGCATCTTCGGCAAAACTTATGAAAATTTTGCCTCGCGCTTTTTATACGACAGCGGTTTGCTTGAAGAAGAGGCCTATCAACCTCGCGAACGTCAGGAAGTTGCTTTCCGCGGCAAACCGCGTGGCGGAAATTACTACGGCAAATATAATCATTTTACAACAAATACCACTTATAACAATGCGGCAAATTATCAAGATGATGACGATTACAGTTACACACCTTATAAAATAACTGCACCGCAAACTGCGACGTTTACTGCAGAAAAGCCAGCGCCGACGCCCGCACCCGTCAATGCAAGCAGTGGTGTAAAAATCGGCACAGTTATAAAACACGGAGTTTTCGGTTTAGGTAAAGTTGTTTTAATTACCGGCAGCGGTGAAGCGGCAAAAATTACCGTCATATTTAACAATGGCACAAAGCGCGTTTTTATGCTCAAATACGCCCCGCTTGAAATTGTAAGGTAAATTAATAATAGTATTCATTTCTGTTAGTAGACCCAGGGTATGGGGTCTTTTTTCCCGTTTCCGCTTGGCAAATTCTGTTTGGGATATCGTTTGTATCTAAACTATATGCCACACAAGCAGTTACAGTTCCTAGAGCGGATTTGAAATATACCATATCAACTTTATATATTTTATTTACACATCTGACATTAGAATTATTAGACGTATGATATATTTCACAAGCAGCAGTACCTGGGAAATATATCCAAAAAGAATTATCTCCTGGAATTTCTTTAGTAATTTTTAAATCAATATCTAAATCACTAAATTTTGTTGGGAGAGCATTATTCACCAGATAATATCTTTGTATTGATTCTTTTAAAGATTTTGTTATATTTTTAATCGTTGAATATTTGCTTTTTCCGACTGCCAAACGATATTGCGGCAAAGCGATAGCCGCAAGTATACCGATAATTAAAACTACTACCAAAAGTTCCAACAAAGTAAAACCCTTATAACTTTTTCTACAATTTTTTAACATAAATTACCTCACAAAAATATAACTTATATTAATATTT
>CADAFA010000061.1 GCA_902787065.1 uncultured Elusimicrobium sp. | reverse complement strand
AACATTACCAAAGGCCTACGATCCTAAAAACGTAGAAGATAAACTTTCAAAAATCTGGAAGGAAAAGGGCCTCTTTAAAGCCCAAGTTGACGAAAAAAAACAACCTTATACTATCGTTATACCCCCGCCCAATATTACGGGCGTTTTGCACATGGGGCATGGTTTAAATAATACTTTGCAAGATATGCTTGTAAGATATCACCGCATGAAAGGGGAGTGCGTCAATTGGGTAGCAGGAACAGACCATGGCGGTATCGCCACCCAAAATGTTATTGAGAAAAAGCTTGCAAAAGAGCAACATCTTTCGCGCCACGATTTAGGGCGGGAAAAGTTTGTTTCCACCGTTTGGGATTGGTATAAAGAATGTGGTAATGCTATTTATAATCAATTTGAAAAAATGGGTTGGGCTTTGGACCAGTCCGACATCCGTTTTACTATGGACGAAACCCGCGCAAAAGCCGTTTTTGCCTGCTTTAAAAATTGGTGGGATAAAGGGTATATTTACCGCGGCAAACGCTTGATCAATTGGTGTGTTAGATGTTCAACCGCACTTTCCGATATTGAAGTGGAACACTCCGAACATGCCGGCAAACTTTGGCACCTTTTATATAAAGGGGAAAACGGGCAAGATATCGTTATAGCCACAACCCGCCCTGAAACTATTTTTGCTGATGCCGCAATTGCCGTTAACCCTGCTGATGAGCGCTACAAAAATATGATCGGCAAAAAAGTGCAAATACCTTTAACGGACCGCTTTATCCCTATAATTGCAGATGAAGCTGTTGAAAAAGATTTCGGTACCGGTGCTTTAAAAATCACCCCTGCACATGATGCTACGGACTATGAAGTCGGTAAACGCCATAATCTTGAAATGCGTGTTGTAATTTCAAGTGCAGGTAAAATGATAAATACGCCGGAAAAATATTTGGGTATGGACCGCGACTTATGCCGCAAAGAAACCGTTAAAGATTTGGATGCAGCAGGTCTTTTAGTTAAAGAAGAAAAATATAACAATGCAGTTTCCACCTGCTACCGTTGCGGACAACCTATTGAACCTTATTTAAGCGAACAATGGTTTGTCAAGATGGATAAACTTGCCGCTGCCGCTTTGGAAGCCGTGCAAAAAGAAGAAGTCAAACTTGTTCCCTCAAATTGGAAAGCGCCGCTTGAAAATTGGCTCAAGAACATGCAAGATTGGTGTATTTCCCGTCAAATTTGGTGGGGGCATAGAATCCCTGTTTGGTACTGCCCGCATTGTTCCGCAAAAGGTTTAACTTTTGCAAAAGACAAACAAGGTAAAGAATACCTTTCAAAAGTTTCTTTTGAAGATGGTGCAGAACCGATAATCTCTTATGAACAACCTGTTTGCCCGAAATGCGGCTGCAAAGAAACTTTACAAGATCCGGATGTTTTGGATACTTGGTTTTCTTCTTCCCTTTGGCCGATTTCTGTTTTCGGTTGGCCGGAACAAACTAGAGATTTAAATTATTTTTACCCCACATCAATTTTAGTTACAGGTTATGAAATTATTTACCTATGGGTTGCCCGTATGATTATGACAGGGCTTGATTTCACAGGCAAAGTACCTTTTAAAACCGTGCTTTTAAACGGTATTGTACGCGATAAGAGCGGGCAAAAAATGTCCAAATCAAAAGGCAATGTCGTTGATCCTTTGGACCTTACCGCTAAATACGGTGCAGACGCTGTGCGCTTTTCCTTGTTATCCCAAGCAATAACCGGTAAAGATATTCCGTATGGTGAAGACAGTATTATCGGTGCACGTAATTTCTGTAACAAAATTTACAATGCCGCAAGGTTTATTTTAATGAATGTTGCGGAAGGCACACAAATTACACCTTTGCAAAAGGAATATAAAAACCTTGAGGACTGTTGGATAATTTCCCGCTACAATCAAGCCATAAAACGCGCGACTAAAGAAATTGAAAATTACAATATGGCAGCAGCGGTTGATACTTTATACCGTTTTTTGTGGGGTGATTTCTGCGATTGGTATATTGAACTTGCAAAACCGCGTTTTAATACTGATGAAAACGCACTTGTTTCAAGCATTTTAATCAATATTTTATACGGTACTTTAAAAGCTTTGCACCCCGTCATGCCTTTTATTACGGAGGAAATTGCAAACGGCCTGAAACCTTACTTAAAGGATACCAAAGAATTTTTGCTTTTGGAAAGTTATCCTGTTTGTGATGATTCACGCATTGACCTTGAGACCGAAAAGCAAATGGAACTTTTGCAAGGCGTAATAAGTGCAATAAGAACAGTGCGTTCACAATTTAATGTTCCGCCTGCAAGCAAAATTAAAGTTATACTTGCGCCGAAAGATAAACAGGAAGAAACTATTTTAAATAATCAACAGGCATTTATAAAACTTCTTGCAAAAATCGAGACGCTTGAAATTAACCCTGTTGCGCAAAAACCGGCGCAAAGTGCAACAGCGGTTTTTGCAGGTACGGCAATTTATATTCCGCTTGAAGGCCTTATTGATTTCGCCAAAGAGCAAGCAAGACTTCAAAAAGAACTTGGCATTGTCATTAACGGTATAAATAACAGAACGCGCATGCTTGAAAATAAGAACTTCCTTGAACGCGCACCCAAAGCACAAGTAGAAAATGCCCGTCAGGAACTTGCCCAAATGCAAGCCAAAAAGGCGGAGATAGAAACATCAATTAAAGATTTAGCATAAATCTTTATATAATAAAATACCCAAAAGGACCTATTTTGAAATAGGTCCTTTTTCCCTTGTATAAAGGCTAAAATTTGAGTAAAGTAATAGTAAGGGCATTTTGCCATAGGAGTTTTTATGAGAAAATATTTTACCTTTTTATTTTTATTTTGTTTAAGCACCTTTGTTTACGCACAAAATACCGAATATAAACTTGTAAACCGTTTGATTGAATATGCAAGTATTTACACCCAAAGCGAATATGATAAAGATACAGTACCCTCAAGTGAAGAACAAAGAATTTTAGCCCAACTTTTAGCGGAAGAATTACAAAGTTTCGGTGTACAAGATGTTGAAGTAGATGAACACTCCTATGTATACGGCACAATAAAAGGTAATGTAAAAAATGCTCCGACTTTATTTTTATCAGCCCACTTAGATACTTCCCCTGATTTAGATTTACAAGGCAAAGCACCAACCCCGGTAGTGCACAATTACAAAGGCGGCAATTTAGTAGTAAATAAAGAATTAAATATAGTTTTAACCCCCGAAAAAGATGAATTTTTAAAAGCCGCTGCAGGCGGTATGGTTATTACAAGCGACGGTTCTACACTACTTGGCGGTGATGATAAAGCAGGAATGTCCGTTGTTATGACAATAGCGGAAACTTTAGCAACAAACCCAAATATTCCGCACGGTGATGTCAGAATAATTTTTACCCCTGATGAAGAAATCGGCAACAGTACCAAATATTTAACCAAAGAAAATATTGCCGCAGATTTCGGTCTTGTTTTAGACAGTCACGGTTTTGGCCGCATTGTAGTAGAAAATTTTAATGCAACAGATTTTACTTTTACAGTTAAAACACCGTCTGCCGGGCATCCCGGTTACAGTAGTAATGTGCCGCCTTTAAATATTGCAACTAATTTTGTTTCTAAATTCCCTGAAGCCTTGGCTTCTTATAAAAGTTCAGGTAAAGACGGTTATTTAAGTTATTACAAAACAAAAGCATTATCGTCAAATGAATATGCGGTTTACGGCCGTATACGTTCCTTTGAATTAAATGAAATGCAACTTTACAAAAAAATGCTTTTAAGTTGGGCGCAGGAAACTGCAAAGCAATATAATTTAGATTATATTACCGTCATAAACGATGTAAAAAATAATGATTTGGAAAGTGCCGCAAGTGTTACTTTGGAAATGAAAGATTCCTATTTTAACTCTAAAGAAGTTCTCAAAAATTATCCGACAAATTATAATCTTATCGTAAAAGCCTATGAAATGGCAGGTGTTAAAATGTATGCAGAATCAGGCCGCGGCGGTAGTGATGCAGGGGATATAACTTATCTCGGTATCCCTACTTATAATATGTTTGCCGGCTCACATAATGAACACAGCCAAGATGAATGGGTAAGTTCAAAACAAATGCTTGCTTCCTATAATGTCGCTTTAGAATATATCAAACTTATAGGGCAACAAGACCGTCTTTCTATGTTAAGGGAAGGCAACCCAAAATATACCCCGGCAGTTCCAACCCTTAATATGAAACATATTGAACGGGTACAACAAAAAATTTTAAAAAAATATGGAAATTCTTTTAGCAACTTCTAATCCGCATAAGGTTAAAGAGCTACTTAAAATTTTGCCCGGTAAAACAAAATCGGGCAAAGTTTTAATTTACAAAACTTTGGCTGATTTCCCTAATTTACCACCCATTATAGAAGACGGTAAAACGCTGGAAGAAAATGCCCAAATCAAAGCGGTTTTCGGCGTAGTTCATACAGGTTTAATAACTTTAGCCGACGATACCGGCCTTATGGTTGATTTTTTAAAAGGTGCGCCCGGTGTAAACAGTGCGCGCTATGCTTATCCTGATAGATGTGACAATAAAGCAAATAATGAAAAACTTTTAAAAGAACTTTCCGGTGTTCCTACTGCGAAACGTACTGCACATTTTAAAGCTATTGCCGCACTTGCTTTGCCGACAGGCCAATTGTTTTCGGAAGAAGGCAAAATTGAAGGCCGTATTTTGACTGACTATAAAGGCAGCGGCGGTTTTGGTTATGATGCTTTATTTTTTGTTCCTAAATATAACAAAACGCTTGCGGAAATGACTGAAATTGAAAAGAATAAAATCAGTCACCGCGGGGCAGCTTTCCGCAAAATATCTAAATATTTAATTGAGTTATAATTATCCTCTTGGGTGGAATTTCCTGTGCTTTGCCCTTATATCTTGAATATTTACATGTGTATAAATCTGTGTTGTATTCAAACTTTCATGTCCAAGCATTTCTTGTAGGGAGCGTAAGTCCGCTCCACCTTGTAAAAGGTGGCTTGCAAAAGTATGCCTAAATAAATGTGGGTGCAGCGGTGTGCTTATTCCGGCTTGGCGGCCCAGCATTTCAATATCTTTCCAAACACTTATGCGACTGATTTTTTTTCCTTGTTTGTTTAAAAATATTTCACTATCCGTTTCTTTAGTGGCAAAATGCGCATTACGCTCAAACAAATATCGTTCAAGCAAGATGCAAGCCTCTTGATGCATTGGCACAAAACGTTGCTTTCTGCCTTTACCGAAAGCCAAAACCCAACCTTCTTTTGTATTAACATTTTCAAGTTGCAAATTGATAAGTTCGCTAACCCTTAAACCCGTCGCATAAAAAAGGCTGACGATACACAGACCATTTATGGCGACTTGCAAAAATTTGTGGGTGGGAAAGATAAAAGTTTTTCCATATCCTCTTGGGATAATTGGCTTGGCACTTTTTGGATAAGGCGCGGGGAATATAAAAACTTTGTCGGGTCTTCTTTAATTAAACCCTCAATTAGCATAAATTTATAAAAACATTTAACCGCCTCTATTTTACGGAAGACACTTGCAGGCGCAAGCGTCCTTTCTGTTTTAAGGGAATAGACAAAATTGTCCAAAAGTTCAGGGCTTACATCGGCAAGACCTTTATTAAAACGAGTGCAAAAATCGGCAAATTGTTTGATATCGCGCCCGTAAGAATCAATGGTATTGGGTGAAAGTTGCCTTTCAAAAGTAAGATGATTTTTAAATTCGTCTATCAGCATATTATTCTTTAAGTTCAAAGATTTTTGCCGGCATTGTTGCACCTTTAATTAGGAATAATTTTTTAGCCTCGCAACCTAAATGTGCGGCGAGTGTTTGGCGTGTTTCGTCGTTCGCGCGGCCTTGTTCGGCAGGTGCAATCACCCAGATTTCAAAAGTATCCGGCTTTTTTTGAACTAATTTTGCTCTTTTTTGCCCTGCATGCACTTTAACTTTTATGAACATAAGTTTATTGTAGCATTTATGAAAGGAAAAGGTTCAAGTCTTGGACGCAAGCCAAGCAGTTGGTTTACTTGGGTATAAAAAATTTGGCCTATCCGCAAGGGATAGGCCAAAATTTTTTGCGCCCACCAGGACTTGAACCTGGGACCATTCGATTATGAGTCGAGTGCTCTAACCAACTGAGCTATGGGCGCGATACTTACTATATATAAATTATACTTTATTTCGCTTTAGTTTTCAAAATTAAATAGGAAATTTGCAGTTATTATTTTTTTGCCGTCAAAGTCTTTTTGGTAAATTTTGATTTTTCTGTTCCTAAAGTACCGAGAGTCGCTCCGCTCCCGTTCTTCTTAGTACTTGTCGTCGCAGTAAAAATCAAAATTTCCTCAAAAATACTTGCCGGGTTTAAGTAGCTGGTTTGGTTTAATTAAAAATATTTTCCATAATTCCCCGCCCCTTTGCTTGCAAATGTGGAGGGGATGGGGGGAAATTAAAATTTACCAAAAAGAATTCGGCAGCAATAATATAAAGTATCAGACTTCCTTATAATATTATAAAATATATTCAAAGACGGAGGATAGAATTTATGGCACAGTATAAAGATTATTATAAAATACTAGGGGTATCAAAAAACGCAAGCGAAGCGGAAATAAAAAAAGCATTTAAAACCGCTGCAAGGAAATATCACCCGGATTTGCAGCCAGACTCAAAAAAGGCAGAAATGACAGAAAAATTTAAAGATGTAAACGAGGCCTATGAAGTTTTATCAGACAAAAAAAAGCGTGATATTTATGACCAAGTAGGCTCTGCAGATTATCAAAATTATGCACGCGGCGGCGGTGCCGGTGCTGCTTACGGGGGAACTCGTACACAAAGAGGGCCTAACGGTAGTACTTATTATTATAGTTCAAATGGCGGTAACCCATTTGGCGGAGGTCAAGCAGGCGGTTTCAATTTTAACGGAACGGGTGGTTTTGATGCGTCTGATTTTAGTGACTTTTTCCAAAGCATCTTTGGCGGCGGTTTCGGAGGTGGAAACCCTTTTGGTGGCAGGCGCAAACAAAGCCGTGCACAAGATCCTTATGGCTATTACGGGCAAGACCAAGCCGAGCAGGCAAATTTAAGTTTAGATTTACCCTCAGCCTATCGCGGCGGCCTTGTAAATTTAACTTTACCGAACGGCAATAATGCGCAAGTTAAATTCCCGGCCCGTATTACCGACGGCGCAAAAATAAAATTAAAGGGCCTTGGCTCAAACGGAGGCGATTTGTATGTTAATATCAAAATTGCGGCAGACCCTTTTTATAAAGTAGAAAATAATGACATTTATTATGTTGCAGACATTATGCCGTGGACTGCAGCACTCGGCGGGCAAGTTAGTGTTCCTTTGCCGGATGCAACACGTATAACAATCAAAGTTCCTGCGCAAAGCAGAAGCGGCCAAAAGTTAAAATTAAGCGGTAAAGGGCTTGGCAAAAACGGTAATTTTTATGTGCAACTTATGATAAATAACCCGGCACATTTGACAAGTAAACAAAAAGCACTTTTTGAACAACTCAAAGAAACCGCAATTTAAATTTTTGATATAATAATTATAGGTATTTAGAAAATAAATACTTAATACAATTTGCAGTTAGACTTAATTTTTGGCGCTATTCATAAGGAATAGCACGGATTACCGTTAAGGTATTCGCTCTCTAAACAAGAATAAAGTCGCATATCTGTGTTCTTTTGGACATAGAGGCGATTTTTGTTCTGTGCGTTTAGAGAGCCACAGTAATGATTATCGCCTTTTTTATTGGCGGTTTTCATGAAATGAATTTCCTTATACTCCCCGCCCCTTTGCTTGCAAAGGCGGAGGGGCAGGGGGTGGGGTTGTAAAAATAAAGAAAACCTTATTTAATAACCCCACA
>CADAFA010000060.1 GCA_902787065.1 uncultured Elusimicrobium sp. | reverse complement strand
TATAGAGATTATGATACCTCACAAATAATGTGCACCCCGAGTACTCATTATATATGTGATGGATTAGGGGCAAGTTTCCCTAAAGCTGCTTGTCAAAAAACAGGAATGGCTTGGGCAAATTCTACCAATGTATGTTATGCAACAGATGAAGCAAGATGTAAGGCTTTATATGGTGATAGCATGTGGAAAGAAGACGGAGATAATAGCTTGTGTGGATATAATACATGGGTCAGTAATGTTGAAGTAGGGGAAGGCCAAGTATGTGGTGGAGGAGGAGGGTCCTGTCGGTATTCAACATTTACCGGAGAAGGCGCAAAATGCATGGCAGGAGTAAACTCTTGTGCATATTCTGCTTTCTATCAGGGGTCAGAATGTAATTCTTCTTCTGATGGGGCCTGTAGCTCTAGTGAATTCTATAGTAGTTCTATTTGTTACGGTAGCAGGGATAATTCAGGACAGTGCAATAATTCAATTATACATTCCGGTGCGAAATGTATAGGAAATGGTATAGGGACTTGTAGGGGCATAACAGTAGAATCAGGAGGCACATGCGAAAGAAATGGCGGAACCGCCTGCGTTGGAGACATATATGGTACAGTTATGGGAAATGCGGAGCACGGTACCAGTTCTAAATCTACTTTTTATGAAGGTTCCACCTGTATAGGAAATGTAGGAGAAAGTTGTGGTAACAGATGGGGCGGATGGGTAACTTACAAAGCAGGTGCTCGTTGTATAGCTAATGTAGAT
Organism: uncultured Elusimicrobium sp.; assembly: GCA_902787065.1. Classification (GTDB taxonomy): domain Bacteria; phylum Elusimicrobiota; class Elusimicrobia; order Elusimicrobiales; family Elusimicrobiaceae; genus Proelusimicrobium. The sequence continues at coordinate 4,741 of CADAFA010000060.1, read as the reverse complement.
GATGCTTGCAGAGGTTCAACATTTGAACCCGGCAGTTGTTGTAAAGGGCATTGTGCTGCTTCTATGCCAAATTGCGATTGTCCTAAAAATGAAGATGGCTCTTACCCAACAAGTTGCCCTTAATTAATACGAATAATATTTAAACCCCCGCACTAAAGATAGCGCGGGGGCTTGTTTTATGTTTTAACGTATACAACGGGTATTATCCTAGCTATAAAAAAACAATACTAAAATTTTTTGGTTCATAACAAAGACCTGTAAAAGACAGGGTATTTTATAGTGTTAATACTTAGGTAAAATAATGCTAATCAATATATTGTATAATGGTAATATATAACGTTTATATAAGGATTGGGCTATGGCAAAATTTCAAACTTATTTAAAAAACCGTGCCGCTTTTGTGGAAAAGGGCCTTAAATCAGAACTTAAAAAGATAAAAAATGCACCGCAAATTATTATTGATGCAATGGCCTATTCTTTACAGGCCGGAGGTAAACGTTTAAGACCGGTTTTAACTTTAGCAACAGCCGAAGTTTTTGGCGCAGATAAAAAAGATATTTTACCGGCTGCTTGTGCTGTGGAAATGCTCCACACTTATTCTTTAATTCATGATGACTTACCTGCTATGGATAATGATTCACTTAGGCGCGGCCGCCCGACAAATCATAAAGTTTACGGTGAAGACCTTGCCATTTTAGCCGGTGACGGACTTTTAACTTATGCTTTTGAAACCCTTTCAAATTTAAGCCAAAATAAAAAAATTAAACCTCAAAACTTGGCGCTTGCAATTAAATCTTTAGCAAATTTTGGTGGGGTTAGCGGTATGATTGGCGGCCAAGTTGCCGATATTTTTGCCGAAGGTATTTTGGACGGTAAAAGCAAGAGGGCGCAAATACTCCTTAAAAACAAATTTTTTAAGGGCAGTAAAACACCGCAATATTTTTTACTGCCTAAAGAAAGCAAGGAAGTTTCCGCCGCCGCTTTGCTTGAGTATATACACACAAATAAAACAGGTGCTTTGATAACTACCGCAGTTGAAATCGGCGCTTTACTTGCCGGTGCAACGGGAAATAATTTAAAAAATATTAAAACTTATGCTTCAAAAATCGGTTTTGCTTTCCAAGTTGTTGATGATATTTTAGATGTAACCGCTACTGCTAAACAACTGGGTAAATCAAACAGTGACGCAGAAAATAAAAAATTAACTTTTGTAACTTTATACGGTTTAGATACGGCAAAACTTGCAGCACAAAAAGCAATCAAAGAGGCGCAAAAAGCCCTTAACAATTTAACAGGGGTAAATAAAGAAAAACTTGCCCCGCTTTATGATTTGGCAGATTTTTTCTCAAGCCGTTCTTACTAGAGGTTTTATGAAAATTTTAGATAAAATTAATACCCCCGCACAACTTAGATTAATAGATAAAAACCTTTTGCCCGAACTTTGTAAAGAGTTAAGGCAAGAAATTGTTTCCACCGTATCAAAAAACGGTGGCCATTTGGGTTCGAGTTTGGGCGCAACAGATTTAATCGTTGCTTTGCACTATGTCTTTAATACTCCTTCAGATAAAATCGTTTTTGATACCGGCCATCAAACTTATGCGCACAAATTACTTACGGGCAGGAAAGATGTTTTCCGCACTATCCGCAAAAAAGGCGGTTTGAGCGGTTTCTTAAAAATTTATGAATCTGAATATGATACTTTCGGTGCAGGGCATGCTTCTACGGCACTTTCTGCCGCGCTTGGTATGGCAGCAGCACGCGACCAAAAAAAGGAACATAATAAAGTTGTTGCTGTTATTGCCGACGGTTCCATGACAGGCGGTTTAACTTATGAAGCTTTGCAAAATGCCGGGCAATTAAAATCAAATTTACTTGTTATCTTAAATGATAACCAAATGTTTATTTCAAAACGCGTCGGGGCATTAGGTACATTTTTAACAAAATTATTATCTACAAAATATGTTCAGGCTGCCGAAAGCGGTGCTGAAAAGATAGCGGAAAACGCAAATATAGAATTTGTAAATAATGCTTTAAAACTTGCAAAACGCGCGCGCTCAATTTTATTTTCAGGTCTTTTATTTTCCGAACTTGGTTTTAAGTACTTTGGGCCGATTGACGGTAACGATGTCCTAGGCGTTATTGAAATGTTGCAAAGAATTAAAGACATTCAAGGCCCTGTGTTTTTACATATCGTTACCAAAAAAGGCAAAGGGTATTTACCCGCTGAAGAAAAGCCTACAAAATTCCACGGCCTTGGTATTTTTGATCCGGATACCGGCGAAACTATTGGCACAAGTGATAAAATTACTTACACAAAAGCCTTCTCCCAAGCGCTTGATAAATTAGCTGCTAAAGATAAAAAAATTACAGCTATAACTGCTGCTATGCCTGAAGGAACAGGCCTTAGCGTTTTTAGGGAGAAATACCCAAACAGATTTTATGATGTAGGCATCGCCGAAGAACATGCGGTAACTTTTTCCGGCGGCCTTGCCACGCAAGGTTTGAAACCGATAGTTGCCCTTTATTCTTCCTTTTCACAAAGGTGTTATGACCAAATACAGCAAGATATTTGTCTTCAAAAATTACCGGTTGTTTTTGCCTTAGACAGGGCAGGTTTAGTCGGTGAAGATGGCCCCACACATCACGGTGTTTTTGATTTGAGTTTGTTTAGAAATATCCCTAATTTAATTATAGCATCTCCTGCTGATGAAAATGAACTTCAGCACCTTGTTAAAACTGCTTTTGATGCTAATTGCCCTTTTATGTTGCGTTATCCGCGCGGCAGTGGTATTGGTGTTAAAATGGATGAAACTTTAAAAGCCCTTCCTATCGGCAAAGGTGTTTGGCTTGAAAGGGGGAAAAATCTGACAATTTTAGCAATCGGCAAAACCGTACATATCGGGCTTGAAGCCGCCAAAATTTTGGAAGAAAAAGGCATTAAAGCCGGTGTTGTAAATATGCGCTTTTTAAAACCGCTTGATACGAAAATTATTAAAGATGCTTTGAAAGTCAGCCCAAATATTGTTACTTTGGAAGATAATGTTTTAGCCGGCGGTTTTGGTAGCGCAGTAGCGGAATTTGTCGCAGATGAGAACTTGGATTCAAACTTATTGCGCTTTGGTATCCCCGATGAATTTATTGAACACGGTACGCAAAAAGAACTGTTTGACCAAATCGGTTTAACAGCACCGAAAATTGCAAATAAAATTTTGAAACATTTTAAATTGAAATAGAGGTTTATTATGAAAAAGCAATTACCTTATGATTCTTATACAAAGGCCTATCAGGACCTTAATTTTATGAAAAGCGATGTTGCCCGCCCCGTGCGTCTTTTGCTTGAAATGCTTAAACCGCAATATATGCTTCATTACAGCGAAGTAAAAGACGGGGTTGTTTGTTTTGGCAGCGCCCGTATACAAGAAAAGGCCCCTTCCCTCGCAAGGGTTAAGGATTTAGAATTTAAACTTAAAAAAGATCCTAAAAATACTAATTTAAAACAGGCTTTAGAAGAAGCTAAAGGTTTACTTAAACTTTCAAAGTATTATGACGAAGCCCGCAAATTAGGACGCTTGGTAGTTGAAAAAAGCAAAAAACGCCTTGCCGTTATTACGGGCGGTGGCCCCGGTATTATGGAAGCTGCAAACCGCGGCGCGATAGAAGCCGGGGGGAAAAGTATCGGTTTTAATATTACTCTTCCGCATGAGCAGGATCCGAATCCGTATTTGAGCGAAAATCTGTCTTTTTGCTTTCACTATTTTGCTATCCGCAAAATGAACCTTGTTACTTATGCCGAAGCTGTGGTTGTTTTCCCCGGTGGATATGGTACTTTTGATGAAATGTTTGAAATTTTAACTTTAGTACAAACCGGCAAGCATTCAGATATTCCAATAGTTTTAGTCGGTAAAGAATTTTGGAACAGTATTTTTAAATTTGATAAATTGCTTGGCTACGGCGTAATTTCCCATACAGATAAATATGTTATGGTCGATAATGCAAAACAAGCATGGGAAGCTATTGAAAAGTTCTATAAAAATAAAAAGTTGAAAAAATAGAAAATAAATTTAAAAAAATTGTTGCACAAATTTAAAAAAATTGTTACAATATACATATGCATAAACATAAATATAAAATTCTTACACTTAATAAAAAAGAAGAACTGATAGAGTATTACAAACAGCACGGATATGAGGCAACTTTTAAAAAATATCAGGTTCCCCTTGCTACGATTATGTATTGGAAAGCACGTATCAAAGCAGCGAAGCCTTCAGATCCTCATCCGCTTGCTAGACGTTATTTAATACGTCCGGAAACAATTGCTTTGGTTAAAGAATTGCATAAGAAATATCCTGCACGTACTTTGAGGGAAATACAAGAAGAAGTTACTAAAAAACGCCAAAGTATTTCTATAACCAGAATCTGGCATATTATTTCAGGCAGATAATTGGATTGCTGGATAGATTCTGTTTGCTCAAACAATTCTATCATTAGATAAGAGTGGTTGACCTTTTGTCTTTAAGTACAGAAAATTGTTTAAGCTAAAAAGCATAAAAAAATTAAATCTGTTTTTTTAAGTAACCTGTAAAGGATAGTATTTTACAAAAACAAAATGCGGCTGTTTAACTAACACATAGTTAACAGCCGTTTTTTATTGGCTGAATTTAGTAATACTTTTTTGCCATTAGATCAAAATATTTATTTTTATCGTCGGATATATTTATATAGGTCTAAATTCCTCTTGACA
>CADAFA010000059.1 GCA_902787065.1 uncultured Elusimicrobium sp. | reverse complement strand
GAACTTATTATGGCTTTGGAAGAAGAATTTGATGTCGAAATTCCCGATGAACAAGCTGAAAAAATCAAAACCGTCGGTGAAGCTATTGAGCACATCAAAGCAAAAGCAAAATAAGTAGTGCAAGAAGAGCTTGAAAAGGTCCTTTCTTACACCTTTAAAGATAAGAATATTTTAAAGGAAGCACTCACTCATCGTTCGTATCATTGTAACGGTGCTCATCATAATGAGCGACTGGAATTTTTAGGGGATAGTGTTTTAGGCCTTGTAGTTGCGGCCTACCTATACCGTAAACTTGATACAAAAGAGGAGGGGGTGCTTTCTAAGATAAAAGCAAATTTAGTTTCTAGGCGCAATCTATATTTTTGGGCAGCAAATTTAAATGTCGGCAAATTTATGCTCCTTGGCGCCGGGGAAATTGCAACAGGCGGCAGGGATAGGCAAAGTATTTTATCCAATGCCATGGAAGCTATAATCGGTGCAATTTATTTGGACGGTGGTTTTGAGGCCGCTGCTGCTTTTATCAAAGATTGGTTACAAACACAAAAAATCGAAATAGATACACACGACTATAAAAGCACCTTGCAAGAATATTTGCAACACCGCAAAAAACCTATACCGGAATATACGGTAGTTTCAAAAATCGGCCCGCAACATGACCAAGTTTTTACCGTCGCAGTTATGGTAAACGGGCAAGAAATCGGCCGGGGTAAAGGGAATAATAAAAAAGCTGCCGAGCAAGAGGCAGCAAAAGAAGGTTTAAAATTCTTCGGTAAGTAGTAAACAGGGGTTATCATGTTAAAAAATATAAAAACATTTTTTCTAGGGGTGTTTTTAATTTCCCCGATCGTATTGTTGGTTTTGTATACTCTCCAAGTTTCACATAATGAAAAAGCTAAAACTAATATAAATGTCTCTAATTTAAAACTTGTAACCCCGGTTGCAATTATTGATGAAATAACTAAAAAACTTGAAGAAGAAGATTTGGAAGATGCCATAATCAAAATAAATACGGAACTTCCTGACCCGAATATTCCTTCTTCTAACGGAACTCCCCTTTTGGTATTAGCGGCGGGAAAAGATTATACGGATATTGTCGCAGCTCTTATTCAGAAAGGAGCAAACCCTGATAAGGCGGATTTAAATACCTCCGAAACAGCCTTAATTAAAGCTGTTAGAAATCAAAATTTTGATACAATTTCTATTTTATTAAATGCCGGTGCAAACCCGAATTTGGGTACAAATCAGGGGATAACACCCTTGGGCCTTGCAATTGATTTAAAAAATGAAAATCTTGCCACCCACTTGCTATCAAGCGGCGCCACCAATGGAATAAGCAATGATAATTTGCTTATGTATGCTTTTAAGAAGAACCCAATCGGTGTCGGCTTAATGCTTGCGGGCGGTATTCCTCCTACTGTAACTGACAAAGATAATAACACCCCTTTAATAATTTCAGCCGCAAACGGTGATTTAGATAGTGCTAAACATCTCATTTCTTATAGAGCAAATGTAAATGTTAAAAATAAATATGGCATGACACCTTTATTATATGCTGTAAAAGGTAAGCATTGGGATATGGCCGAATATTTAATAAATAACGGGGCTAATATCAATAGTAGTAATATGTATGGGCAAAATGCACTTTTCTGGGCGGCTTATCAAGGTAATGCGGATTTAGTTCATGACCTTTTAATGCGCGGTGCCAATTACAAAAAGAAAACCCGCCTCGGTCAAACAGCTTTGCAAATGGCGCAAGCTTATGGGCATAAAGAGGCCGCCAAAATGTTGGAAGATTTTATAGCTTATAAAAATTTACCGCGTGACAGTAAAGGCAATATTATTTTGCCTAAAGTTAACCAGCAAAATACTGTTATTACCACTCCTTCACCCTCTCAACATATCGCTAATGACGATATAGGTAGCAGTATAGTTTCTGAAATTAAAAACCAAACACAACAAAATCAAAGTCTTGAGCAGCAAACCCAACAATTAAATACTGCCCAACAAATGCCTGCCCAAACCACGGTACAAACACAACAGGTGCAAAATGCAACGCAACAAAATAATTTACCCGTTTCCAATCAAACGACCGTACAACAATCAAAAACGCAAATAAACACCTTGCAAAATACTGTAAATCAACCTGAAACCCCTCAAATGCCGCAAATGCCGGGCGGTATGGATATGTCTGCTATAATGTCAATGATAGGCGGTGCTCAAGGTGGTTCAGCAGGGAATATGGGGGATATGCTTAAACAAATGCAGAATATGGGTGCGGCTTCACAAAGCGGTCAAAAAACCCAACAAATGCAAGGTATGCCTGCGAATGTACAAATGCCTGAGGGGATGGATTTAAGTGCTATTTCAAAAATGATTCCTGCCGGTGCTTTGCCTAAAGGCGTTGATTTAAATAATTTATCTTCCATGAGCCCAGAACAATTAAAGAAAATGGGCGTTCCGGAAGATCAAATTGCGAATATAACTAAAGCTCAGCAACAAATGGGGCAAGTTCAAAATACCGCAACTAACAGTAACGGTTTTCAGCCAAAAGATTTGAGTAATATGTCAAACACCACTTATCAAAACGGTGTCCCCAAAACTCAAATAAACAAACTCCAGACCTCCGGGAATTAAGATTATAAAATCTTAATCAATTCCGAAATTTCTTTTAGTTTAAGGAAGTTTTTTGCAGGGATTTTACTTTCATCACCGTCTTCATAAAACCAAGTAAATTTGCTGGGTATAAATACGGCATTAGCGCCTATTTCCAAAACAGGTAAAATGTCAGATTTAACGGAATTTCCTACCATCAAAAATTCTTGCGGTTTAATATTTAATTCTTTAAGCAAGCGAGCATAAGAAGCTTTATTTTTTTCGCTCATTACTTCAATATGGTGTAAATATCTATCAAGGCCGGAACGGTAAATTTTATTTTCCTGTTCAAGCAAATCGCCTTTTGTTGTAACGACAATTTTATATTTCTTGTTTAATTTTTTTAAAGTTCTTTCCGCCCCTTCAAATAAAACTATCGGGCTTTTAATTAATTTTTTACCAAGGTTAATTATTTGTTTTGTTTCTTCTGCGGTAAGTTTCCCTTTTGACAATTTTAAAGCTGCGTCCAGCATATCCAAAGTAAAAGCTTTAATCCCGTAACCGTACAAAGGAATATTTTTAACTTCCATATTCCAAAGTACTTTAATTGCCTTTTCCTTTTTGGAATATGGTAACATTATTTTGCAGAAATCACATTCCGTCCTGCGAAACAGATTTTCATTTTGCCACAAAGTATCGTCTGCATCAAAACTTATAACTTTTATGTTTTTAAAATTCATCATTTTATTTCCCTTGTCCCAGGCGATTATATAAAAATTCCGGCAGGCCGCAGTTTTTCATACGTCGCTGAACTGTAGCGAAATTATAATCCACCCTAACCAGACGGAAAGTATTTTTCTTTGTATCAATAAGGCCAAAAGAGGCACGTGCATTTAAGTCCCGCGGTTGCCCGATAGAGCCGGGGTTAATCATATACCTAACATTTGGCAGCATTTTAACAGTTACGTCTTTGCCGATAAATACATCAATTTTTGGTGCATAACCTTGCTTATAACTCATCAAAAAAGGTATATGGCTGTGCCCGACAAAACATAAAGGGCCTTTCCAATAATTTAGATTTATTAAAAATTGTTCCGAAGTTAACAAATAATCTCTAAAAGGGTCAACAAAAGAACCGTGCACTGCAGCAAAATGTATACCTTGGAAGGCAATAGGAAAAGTTTTTATAAATTCTAAAGAAGATTTAGATATATTTTTTAGGGTGTAACTCAAAGAAATTTTTGCATAATCACTGAACCAGGAATTTGCTTCTTTATTAAATAAGGCATAATCGTGATTCCCTAGTATTCCAAAAAAATGTTTTGTTTTTTTAATAAGTTGGGTGCATCTTTCAGGGTCCGGCCCGTAACCGACTAAGTCACCGCAAAATACAAAAGCCTCGGCGCCCAATTCTTCTGCTTTTTTTAGGACGGCTGTCAGGGCTTCGTAGTTGGCGTGAATATCGGATAAAACTGCATATATCATTATAATATTATAGTATATTTGTTAACGGGAAGTTTGCAGTTAATATTCTTTGCTGGCTAATTCTTTTCGGTAAATTTTAATTTTTCTTTTCCTAGAGTACCGAGAGTCGCTTCGCTCCCGTTCTCCTTGGTACTCGTCGTCAAAGAAAAGATTAAAATTTCCTCAAAAATACTTGCCAGATATCGTGTTCGGTTTAACTTTATTTAATGAAATTTATTCTTTTAAGTCCTTTCCTATTTGCTTTATCTAGGTGGAGAGGTTAGGTGTTGGATTGTAAAAATAAATTTTCTTTTTAAATTTGCCAAAAGTGTTTTTTATTGGTAAAATAGAATTATAAATCTTATCAAGGAGATATTATGGAAAATGTAGCAGCAGTTTTAGGCCTTTTTGTCTTTACAGCCATAGCTTATGCTTTAAGTACTAACAGAAAGGCTATTAATTGGAAAACCATTGCTTGGGCCTTTGGCTTACAAGTAATTTTTGCCGTGCTTATTTTAAAAACCAGCGTCGGTGTAGCTGTTTTTGATTGGCTTAATGATTTAGTATTAAAACTTTTAGCCTTCCAACAAGCCGGTGCTGAAATGGTCTTTGGCAATTTAGCTAAAGCTGATAGTTTGGGTTATATATTTGCCTTCCAAGTTTTGCCGACAATCATTTTCTTTTCTGCATTAATTTCTTTACTTTATTATTTGGGCATAATGCAATGGATAGTCTATATTTTCGCCGTAATTATTGGCAAAACCTGCAAATTATCCGGTGCTGAAAGTTTAAGCGCTGCTGCAAATATTTTCGTAGGCCAAACGGAAGCACCTTTACTCATTAAACCTTATGTGGAAAAGATGACAAAGTCCGAACTCATGTGTATTATGACCGGCGGCATGGCAACCGTTGCCGGCGGTGTAATGATGGCTTATGTCAGCATGCTTAAAGATTCTGTTCCCGGTATAGCAGGCCACTTAATTGCGGCAAGTTTAATGGGTGCACCGGCTGGGGTGATGTTTTCAAAATTATTAGTACCGGAGACGGAAAAACCTGTCACAGGCGGCAACTTAAAAATTAGTTATAAAGACCCAAGTACCAATGTTTTGGAAGCAATTTCAAGCGGGACAACAACCGGTGTTTCTTTAGCCATAAACGTTGCCGGTATGTTAATTGCCTTTACTGCTTTAATTGCTTTATGTAACGGTTTGCTTGAATGGATAACAGGTCTATTTTTAAGCAAAGCTCTTTCAATGCAGCAACTTTTTGCTTATATATTTTCCCCTTTAACTTGGCTTATGGGTGTTAATGCAGGTGATGTTTTGACTGCTAGTCAATTAGTCGGTGAAAAAACTATTTTAAATGAATTTATTGCCTATGCAAATTTTGCTGATGTCTTACATGGGCATAGCGTTGAACTTACCTTGCGCACTAAAGTTATTTTAAGTTATGCTTTGTGCGGTTTTGCTAATTTCTCTTCAATCGGTATACAAATCGGTGGTATTGGTTCTCTAGCACCTAGTAGGCGTGGGGATTTATCCCGCCTTGGTTTTAGGGCCTTACTAGCCGGTTTATTTTCAAGTTGTACACGTGCGATACTTGCCGGTTTATTAATTGGTTAAGTTATAATATAGTATTT
>CADAFA010000058.1 GCA_902787065.1 uncultured Elusimicrobium sp. | reverse complement strand
AAAAAAAAAAAAAAGCTTGTCAAGTATATCGTCGTGAAACTGGAGTGGCATTAGTAAAACTTTAATTTATAAAAATGGCTTTTATGGCAATAATTTGAAAATTGTTAATTTTCTATACCCCTACTTAAATGCTATAATTAAGGTAAGTAATAAGGAGGGATTATGTTCTTTATTTCACCAATTAAAACGCTATATAGTATTAAATTTTATTTACAAACTTTAAAAGAATCTTTATGGAAAGCCTTTGGTTTTATAATTTACCTTTTTGTTTTAGGTGCGATTTTTTTAACTATTTATGCACCGCTTAAGATGCAACAACCTCTTAATTATGGCGTAGAGCAATTTGCCAATTATGTACCGGATATTAAAGTAAGCGACGGTATCATAACTGCCAATGATAATAAGAGATTAGTTATAAGTCCCAAAGAATTGCAGGGTTATAAAATTATTTTTGATACTGCTTCAACGGAACCTGCCTACCCAACCCAAATGCAAAAAGAAAATGTTATGATGTATGTAAACCAAAACACTATTTATGTATTAGCTAATGGGCAATTTCAGCAAAATCCAGTTAAAAAAGATTTTAAATTTGAAGTATCTAAAAAAACTTTGCTTGAAAACAAAGACCAAATTGTCCAATTTATGTCTTACTTTGTGACAGTTATATTTATTTTAATACTCGTTTTACGTATATTAATGCTTGCTGTTCTGGCACTGATAATTGCCTTTATAATCAATGCGGTTACTAAAGCTAATTTAGGTTTCAAAAAATTACTTACATTAGCTTTATATTTACAAGGCCCAGTGATTATCCTTGATTTTATTTTACTTATTTTACCTTTTAATATTATTGGTATAAACGTTTTTATAGCTTTGTTAATCTATGTAATTTACTTGAACTTAATATTTTTCAATTTACGGGCCAGTATTGTGCAAGAAGTTGAAGAACAAAACGAGGATAAAGAATAATGTTACTCCGAATAAGGCGTAAATTTTCCGCAGCCCATAAATTGCCGGAATATGACGGCGATTGCCATAATCTGCACGGGCATACTTGGCAAGTTGTTTTTGAAATTGAAGGTACCGTTCAGCCAAGCGGTATGATTTATGACTTTAAAATTTTAAAACCCTTGCTTGATAGCGTTTTGCCGGACCATAAATTCTTAAACGATTTTGTGCCTAACCCGACGGCAGAAAATTTAAGCCAATATATTTTTGATAGAGCCGCACAAGTTTTGAAAGAGAAAAATTTAACCTTAAAAACCTTGGAGTTGTGGGAAAATGAGGACTCTGCCTGCGTCATCCGCAAATAAATATAAAGTTAATGAAATTTTTTATTCCGTTGAGGGCGAGGGCTTTTTTAGCGGTGTTCCTGCTATTTTTATCCGTCTTGCCGGTTGCACAATGTGCTGCCCATGGTGCGATACAAAATATGCGCAAAAAACAAATTTCAATTTAACTGCAGAACAAATACTTAAAAAAATTGCTGTTTACCCTTGCAAAACCGTTGTTTTGACAGGTGGAGAACCGACAGAACAAAATTTACAACCGCTTTTAAAACTTTTAAAGAAAAATAAATATCAAATTCACTTGGAAACAAACGGGGCAAATTTAATTGATACTAAATTAATTGATTTTTGTACTGTATCCCCAAAGGCTTATGTCAACTCAAAAATGCTTAAAAAAGCTGATGCGGTTAAATATATTACCTACTCAAAAACCACTTTGAGTGAAGTTGAAAGTTTGCAAGAACAAACAAGCAAAAAAGCTTTATTTTATCTGCAACCCAAAAATAACAGTAAGGAGAATATTAAACAATGCCTAAAGTTAATAAAACAAAAACCAAACCTGCGCTTAAGCGTGCAGCTGCACAAGTTTCTAAACATAAAATAACAGAAGAAAAAGCCAAACAAAATTTACGCGAAATTATAACTTATATTGGGGAAAACCCCAATCGCGAAGGTTTGCTTGAAACCCCAAAACGTATTGTTAAAAGTTGGGATACGCTTTTCAGCGGATACAAAAAGGATCCGGCTGCCCTCTTAAAAACTTTTACCGAAGGCTCTTGCGAGGAAATGGTAATCTTAAAAGATATAGAATTTTACAGTACTTGCGAACATCACTTTGCACCGTTTTTCGGAACAATAAGCATAGGTTACTTGCCCAATAAAAAAGTTATAGGTATTTCTAAGCTTGCACGTCTTGTTGAAGTTTATGCAAGGAGGCTGCAAATTCAGGAAAGATTAGTTGCCCAAATTGCCGATAGCCTTATGAAATATTTACAGCCGCTAGGTGTTATGGTTGTTTGCAAAGCACGCCATATGTGCATTTGTTCCCGCGGTGTGCAAAAACATAATGCCGAGATGGTAACAAGCGCTTTGCGCGGTGTATTTAATAAACACGAAGTCAGGCAAGAATTCTTGCAATTTATTCAAAAAGTTTAATGCAAAAAATAGCTTTAATGGGTATTTTAAACACTTCACCGGAAAGTTTTTTTGACGGCGGGCAAGTTAAAATCACCCCTGAATATGTTTTAGATAAAGCACAAAATTTAATTACCGAAGGTGCTGAAATTATTGATATCGGCGGACAAAGCACGCGGCCCGGATATACCGAAATTCCTGCGAAAGAAGAAATTGCCCGCACAGTACCGTTTATCAAATTAATAAAACAAAAAATAAAAGCACAAATTTCTATAGACAGTTACAAAGCACCCGTTATTAAAACAGCGCTCGAGGCCGGGGCTGATATTGTTAACGATATTAGCGGGCTTAGGGACGAAAACATTGCTAAACTTGCCGCTGATTATAATGCTAAACTTGTAATAATGCATAACGGTGCAGTTAATAATTTAGACAGTATGGCAGCATTCTTTAAAACAAAAATAAAACAAGCTGAGTCTTGCGGTATTAAAGAAGAAAATTTAATTTTGGATATCGGCCTTGGGTTTGGGAAAGACGTTGAAGAAAATTGGTTTTTGCTTGAAAATATAAATTATTTTGATAATTTTAATTTACCTATATTAGTCGGTGCATCGCGTAAACGGTTTACAGATAAAACTTTGGAAAATTCTATAAAGGCGGCAAAGCTCGCTGCTAAAACAAATTTGCCTTTAATTTTACGCGTACACGAAGTAAAAGAAACTAAGGAGACCTTAAATTTATGAAAGATATTCAAATTACAGTTAAATCTCAATTTCGCGCTTCCCATTATCACGATGGATCTTTAAGCGAACCTGTACATGATCATAATTTTATTTATATCGTGACTTTAAAAGGTCCTTTAAATGCAGAAGGTTTTGTAGTAGATTTTCGCGAAGTCGAGGAATTTCTTTATGAATTAAATAAAAGTTTATCTTTTAAAGTTTTGAATAAAATTATTCCCAATTCAACTACGGAAAATGTGGCAATATTTTTGTTTGATAAAGTTAAAGAAAAATTCCCTCAAATTTGCAAAATTCAAGTTTTTGAAAAGGAAAATTATTCCGTTATCTATGAACCTTAATACCGTTTATTTGGCCATAGGCAGTAATATAAACCCGCAAAAAAACATAGTATTGGCTTTAAAAGAGCTTGCAAAAATAGGCAAAATTATAAGTGTTTCAAAATTAATTGAAACAAAACCGGAAGGTTATTTAAACCAAGCCGATTTTTTAAATGGGGCAATAAAATTTAAAACAGCCTTATCTCCTGAAAGATTGCTTAAAGAACTAAAAAATATTGAAAAACTTTTAAAGCGTAATACCCCCTTTAGAAACGGCCCCCGTACCATTGATTTAGATATTATTTTTTATGGCAACTTAATTTTAAATACACAAGCTTTAATTATTCCGCATCCTCGTGCGCATGATAGATATTTTGTTTTAAAACCGCTTACGGAAATTGCCCCGAACAAAACACATCCTGTTCTTAAAAAACAAGTAAAAACTTTGCTTAAAGAATTAAAGTAATTTTTTGTAAAACCAAACATTATATGTTAAAATATTTTTATGAAAGAAAATTCTATCTTTTTTCCGCTTATTGTTGTAATATTTTTGGCAGTATTGTTGGCCTACGGGGTTTCCTGGTATGCCAAAGAAAGCAATGATTTAAGTTCTAAAATCACTAAAGAACAGTTAGCTTCTTTTACTAATGATAAAGTTGATTATGTGGAGCAATTACCCGTCGGCAGTGAGGAAAATTTCATTTCCCCTGTGGAAACACGCCAAACACAAGCGGCATACTATGATAATGTCGGGAAGGCTATTAAAAGTTTAAATATAGGTAATATAGCTTATGCTTCTGCGGAAGATTTAAGGCTGATAGGATCAACTAATTGGAGCTTAAACAATACCGTTGCCAATAATTTAGACTTCCCGCAAGTTATTGAAGTTGTTTTCAATAATAAAGATGTTTTAGAGGGTTTTTTTAATAGGCAGGATGTTTCGGAAATTTTAAATAATTATCTTGCTTTATCTGATTTAGTTGAAAATAATTCGTCTGAAATGGTTTCTTTGATAGAAGGTAAAGCCTTTAAGGGTGTATTACAAGACCAAGAATTACTTGCTAAAATTTTAAACAGCACCTTAATTCAGCAAGTTTTACTTAGCAGAAGTGCAAATTATTTTTTATCAAATCCGGATCAAGCAAAAAAACTTATTGAAGGTAATAAAACTCTTGCGCCTCTTCTAGAAAACGAAAATCTGAAAACAGCCTTGTTAAGTAATTCTAAAACCAAACAGTTTGCGCAGGTTGTTTTCCCAAACAATAATCAGGCAAGATAAACGCCGCTGAATGCTTTGTTGACAGGGCCGCTCATTAAAATGCGGCCTTGTTTTTGTTCAATAAACAAAGTGCCGCCGTCCATAATTATTGCAGCTTTATTTTTGATAAGCCCACGCCTTATTGCACCTGCCAATGTCGCACAAGCGCCACTGCCGCAAGCTAGTGTTATGCCTGCTCCCCTTTCCCAAACGCGCATACGTATTTTTTGCGGTCCTAAAATTTGTGCAAATTCCACATTGGTTTTTTGAGGGAAAATTTTATTATTTTCCACTTTTTTACCAAGGCTTGCAAGGTTAATTTTTCCCACATTTTTAACAAAAAATACCGCATGAGGGTTGCCCATAGATGTACAAACCGCCGTCGGTAAAATAGGTAACACTTTTAAATTTAACGTGTCAGCTTTTTTAGCAAGCGGTATATCTTTCCAAGCGGTTTTAGGTTCGCCCATATCTACGGTAATTAACTTCCCGCGCCAGGCAGATAATATTTTTTTATAAGGTGCTTCCAAAGTAATTTTTTGTTTTTTTGTTTTCTCAAAAATTAAACTGCTTACGCAACGGGTACCATTTCCGCAAGCACCTGCGCTAGAGCCGTCTGCATTAAAAATTTCCATTTTAACATCACAGGTTTTTGATTTTTTTAATAATATTAACTGGTCAAAACCTATACCGGTTTTTCTGTTTGCCATTTTAGCAATTAAGTCTGGGGTTAAAGTAATTTTATTTTTGCGTCCGTCTATAATTACAAAATCATTACCAAGCCCGTCCATTTTTATAAAGGGTATTTGTTTCATAGTTTTTTTATTCTCTCTAAAGCTTCCAAAGTATTTTCGCGGCTGCCGAATGCTGTTAAACGGCAGTAACCTTCGCCCGCCTCGCCAAAGCCAGCGCCTGGTGTACAAACCAAAGCGCATTTGTTAAGTAAGAGTTCAAAAAAGCCAAAAGAATTTTGTCCTTTTGGAACTTCAAGCCAGATATAAGTGGCATTTTCCCCACCGTAAACCGTATAACCCAAATCT
>CADAFA010000057.1:5811-6501 GCA_902787065.1 uncultured Elusimicrobium sp. | reverse complement strand
TATTATCGGGGTGCAAGGTTCTGCCTGTACCACCGCCGGATGCAACGGAGAAATATTTCTTACCATTTTCTACAGCCCATTTTTTATAAGTACCTGCAACGGGGTGCTGGAAGCGCGTCGGGTTTGTAGAGTTACCGGTAATGGAAACATCTACGCCTTCATGTCTCATTATTGCAACACCTTCGTTTACATCATCAGCACCGTAGCATTTAACTTTTGCGCGGTCACCGTCGGAAAATGCTTTTTCTGAAACAATTTCAAGTTTGCCGGTATAATAATCATATTTTGTTTCAACAGAAGTAAAACCGTTGATTCTTGAAATAATATAAGCGGCATCTTTACCAAGACCGTTTAAAATTACTCTAAGCGGTGTTTTGCGAACTTTATTTGCGGTTTTTGCGATACCGATTGCGCCTTCTGCAGCGGCAAAACTTTCATGCCCTGCTAAAAAGCAGAAACATTTTGTTTCTTCGCGAAGTAACATTGCTGCCAAATTACCGTGGCCTAAACCGACAGCGCGTTGATCGGCAACAGAGCCGGGAATACAAAAACTTTGTAAACCTACACCGATTTTTTCCGCTGCTTCCGCTGCGGTTTTTACGCCGCTTTTAATTGCAATTGCAGCACCGACTGTATAAGCCCAAACAGCATTTTCAAAAGCAATCGGTTGAATACCTTTGACGATAGCTT
>CADAFA010000057.1:0-5785 GCA_902787065.1 uncultured Elusimicrobium sp. | reverse complement strand
AGCTTCAACATCAACACCCTTTTTTGTGCAAATTTCTTTTGCTTCTTCAAGGGAGGCAATACCGTTTTCTTTTAAGACGGAATTTATTTTTTCAATTCTTCTTTCATAACCTTCAAAAGTTACCCTAGTTTACTCCTTCCTCGGGTCAATTTTCTTGACTGCTTCGTCATAGCGCCCGTATTTGCTGATATTTTTTTCATAGGCAATTTTCGGATCTTCACCTTTTTTAATTGCGTCCATCATTTTGCCAAGGTTTACAAATTTGTAGCCGATAATTTCATTATTTTTATCAAGGCCGACTTCCAAGACATAACCTTCTGCCATTTCAAGGTAGCGAGGGCCTTTAGCCTCGGTTGCATACATGGTGCCGATTTGGGAGCGAAGGCCTTTACCTAAGTCCTCAAGCCCAGCACCGATAGTCAAACCGCCTTCTGAAAATGCACTTTGTGAACGGCCGTATACAATTTGAAGGAAAAGTTCCCTCATAGCAGTATTGATGGCATCACAAACGAGGTCGGAATTTAATGCCTCTAAAATTGTTTTGCCGGTTAAAATTTCTGCTGCCATAGCGGCGGAGTGTGTCATACCGCTGCAGCCTAAAGTTTCAACTAAAGCTTCCTTAATAACACCGTTTTTGATGTTTAAAGTTAATTTGCAAGCACCTTGTTGTGGTGCGCACCAGCCGATACCGTGCGTTAAACCGCTGATATCTTTAATTTCTTTAGCGCAAACCCATTTGCCTTCTTCAGGGATTGGGGCCGGTTGATGTTTTGCGCCTTTACAGACACTGCACATGTTTGCAATGTGGGGTGTACATTTTTCGCAACTCATAAGTTCTCCTTTTGTGAATTTATACTTATATTGTAGCAAATATTTATCTCTTTCACTTATCATACTTTACCCATTATTTGCTATAATTATTTTGTAGTGACTTAATCTTAGGAGATTTTTTAATGTAGGGCTTATACCCCTATAAAAATTTAATCTGTTTTTGGAACTTTGTTTTTTGAACAAAGATAGCTTTTAGAAATTAAAGGCCATACGTAAGTCCAAGGACAGCACGTTATAGGCGCAAAATTTATGGCTTAATTACCCATAGGTTTTGCGCCGAGCGTTTGCTTTTATGCAAACCACGGCTGTTATATTTGGGTAATTACGTATGCTCTGATACATCAGCCGTTTTTACTTGCCTCCAAAAACAGTTTCGAAACTTGGAGGAAAAATGAAAAAATTAGTAAATAAAATTAAAGATAATTTAAATATCTTTCAGTCAAGTAAAGGTTTTACTTTACTTGAACTTTTGGTAGTTGTTTTGATTATCGGCATATTGGCCGGTATTGCTTTACCACAGTATCAAATGGCAGTAGGAAAAGCAAAATTTAGCGAATTAAAAAATATTACCAAAAGTATTGCCGGTGCTATGCAAAGATATTATTTGACCAATGATAAATATCCGCAAGCAGCAAAAGATTTAGATGTCAATTTTAATATTACAAGCGGTAATGAGAGTAAATGGTTTTATATCAATAATGAAATTAGTTGCGGATTTTGGTCAGGAGAGAATGAAACACCCTATGTAACTTGCGGTAAAGAAATATTTAAAACTAAAATTAATCTCTACATCAATAGAGACACTGCACGACCTGAAATTTGTCTGGCTAACAGTCTAGACAAAAATGATAAAGCAAATAGACTCTGTAAAAAAGAAACAGGTAAAAGTAATAATGATGCAATTATAACAAATAATAAAGATGGTTATAAGTACCATTACTGACAATATTGCTTACAATTAATTTATCTTTGCCCATAAACTCCTAAAATGCTAAAATTTATTTAGTAGGAAGGAGTTTTTATGTTTGAAAAATTACTTGAAAAATTAGATAACTATTTAAAAAAGAAATCAAAAGATAACTGCTGCCATTGTGCCGACGGTAAAGGTAACTGCCAAAAAAATAAAAAGGCAAAATAATGCACGCTTTAACTAATTATATTTTAGGGACTTTACTCGGCATAAATACCGCATCAGCTTGGGGGCATGCGGCGGTAATGTTTATCAGCGATTCCGTCAAAATACTTCTTATTTTATTTATTGCAATCAGCACAATCGGTGTTTTACGTACTTATCTTTCAAAAGCTACAATGGAAAAATATCTTGCAAGCAAGCACCGCTTTTTAAGCAGTTTTGCAGCAGCCATGTTTGCAATTTTTACACCTTTTTGTTCTTGCTCATCAGTACCTATATTTTTAAGTTTAGTTAAATTGCGTGTACCGTTTGCCTCAGCAATTTGTTTTTTGGCAGTTTCCCCCCTCGTCAATGAATATTTAGTTGTTTTGATGCCGAAATATTTTGGCCTTCCTATAACAATAGTCTATATTATTTGCGGAATTACAATAGGTATGATTGCCGGCTGGACACTTGAAAAACTCGGTTTTGAAAAATATCTTGAGCCTTCTTTTATAGAAGAAGAACCGACTTTCCCCGAATATAAAAATTTTAAAGCCCGCCTTAAATTCGGCACAAACGAAGGTGCAAAAATTGTCAAACGCTTATGGGTTTGGATTTTGGCAGGCGTGGCACTTGGGGCAGTTTTAAATATTTATGTTTCAGATGAAAGCATAGTTAAAGTAGTTAATGCCGGCGGCATTTTTAGTGTACCGCTTGCCGCAATTTTAGGTGCGCCGATTTACGGAAGTTGTGCAGGCGTTGTACCGATTGCCTTAATATTTTTTGAACGCCCGCTGCCTCTTGGAACGGTGCTAGCATTTTTGATGTCCGTTTCCGCAATGAGTTTACCTGAAGCTGTAATACTTCGCGGTGCTATGAAAATAAAACTGCTTGCGGCATTTTTCTTAGCAGTTTTAATTGGAATAATTTTACTTGGTTATTTTATGAATTTAGTTTCACCATACCTTATAAATTAAAAGGAGTTATTTATGGAACATCTGTTAAATTTAATTAAAAGGAAAGATTTTTCCGCTTTATTTTGGGCGCAAATTTCGAGCGTAATGAACGACAATTTAATAAGGACCGCTTTGACCGCTTTGATTGCCACACATATTCTGGCCATGCATCAGGTTCAAAGTCCAAAATTGGTTTTAATGATAATCGGTGCTTATATGCTACCGTTCTTTATCTTTTCAATTTTGGCAGGCCAAATCGGGGATAAATATGACAAAGCCAAAATTACCCGCATAATTAAGTTTACTGAAATTTTTACTATTATTATTGCAGCTTTAGGGTTTTATTTGAATTCCGCTGTAATTTTACTTTTGGCTCTTTTTATTATGGGGACACAATCTGCTTTCTTCGGCCCAATCAAATATGCTTTGATGACACAAATCTTACATAAAACCGAATTTATTGACGGTAACGCTTTGCTGGAATCGGGAAGATATCTTGCCATCTTAATCGGTACTGTTATAGGTTTAACCTATGCCAGCCCTAAATTTAATTTGCCTGTAATGTTTACCGTTATGCTAGTTTTAGCTGTCACAGGATACTTGGTAACCCGTTTATTTGACCCCTTAAAACCGCTTGCAAAAACTTTAAAAATTACCCCTAATATTTTTAAAAGCACGTGGAGGAATTTATCAAGAGCAAACCAATCAAAAAAATTATTTCTGGCAATTTTAGCAATTAACTGGTTTTGGGTTGTTGCTGCAATTTTACTTTCGCAACTTAATACGGTTACCAATTCTATTTTAAATCTTGCCCCGGAAGTTTATACATTTTTAACAGCAGTTTTTTGTATTTCAGTAGGTATAGGCTGTTTGGCTTGCTACCGTTTAGTTAAAACGGAAATCAGCATAAAATATGTTCCCTTAACTACGGTGGGAATGTCCTTATCTTTACTGCTTATTGCTTTTATTTTGGCTTTGATGCCAGATTTCGCTTCCCCAATAAATTTAAAATATTTTCTTTGTTCCCCGTTCGGTATTGCTTTAACTATCGGCATAAGTATACTCTCAATTTGCGGAGGGCTTTATATAGTCCCGCTTAATGCCCATTTACAGGCCATGCTCGCTGACCAATTTAAAACCCGCATGCTTGCAACATGCAATTTCCTTAATGCTTTCTTTATGGTTTTTGCAGGGCTTATGACTTATGCTTTATTAACCATTGGTCTTGGCACACCGGCAATAATTACCGTCTTGGCAATAGCAAATTTAATTATTGCAATTTATACTTGCACTCTGTTACCGGATTATGTTTTAAGGTCCGCGGCATATTTCTTTTTGAACAGTATTTACAAAATTAAATTGATTGGCATGGAAAATTATTCCAAAGCCGAAGGCCCGACGGTAATAGTGGCAAATAATAATTCCTTTTTGGATCCTATTTTACTAGCAGCCTTCCTACCGGAAGACCTTGTTTTTATGGTCGACAGCACTATTGCAAAACGCTTTTGGGTTCGTATACTTTTAAAATATGTCCGCCACATTCCTGTGGATCCGACAAACGCTATCGCCGTCAAAACAATTATTGATAAAGTCAAAAAAGGCACAAAGGTCGTAATCTTTCCGGAAGGACGCATGAGCACAACAAGCGGTATCATGAAGGTCTACCCCGGCCCTGCTATGGTTATTGAGCGTTCAGGTGCACAAGTGTTGCCGATTTTCATTCAAAATACTCAATATACCCGTTGGTCTTATTATGGGCGCAAACTCAGGCATTTACCAAGCAAATTGGAATATGTAATTAATATTTTACCGCCTAGAAAATTAAATATTTCAAGCACTTTAAAGGGCCGCAACCGCCGTTATAAAGCGGAGGATGCCGTATATGATTTGATGCTTGAAATGAAAGTAAAAAGTTTTAATTTGCGCCATACCATCTTCAGATGTTTAATTGAAGCCGTTGATTTGGCGCGCCGCTCCACCCGCGCGTTGGAAGATATGACACGCCAAACTGTTTCCTTCGGTAAATTACTTATAGGCTCATTTCTGCTTGGACGCAAATTTACAAGGTTTTCCAAAGAAGGAGAATTTATAGGCCTGATGCTTCCAAATGTTAATGCTTGTGCTTTAAGTATTTTTGGTTTAATGGCTTACGGGCGCGTGCCTGCGATGATAAACTTTTCAGCAGGTATAAAAAATATTTTGTCGGCTTTAAAAGTAGCGCAAATTAAGGTGCTTGTAACATCTAGAGCTTTTGTACAAAAAGCGGAACTTGGAAATATTATTGAAGCAATAAATCAAACCGATACTAAAATTATATACCTTGAAGATATACAAAAAACTATCACTTTAACAGACAAATTGCTTGCCGTAGCACAAAGTGCCTTCCCCCACCAAGCATATAAAGTGACCTGTAAAGACAGAAACCCGGACAAACCTGCCGTCGTCTTATTTACAAGCGGTTCTGAAGGTTCACCAAAAGGAGTGGTTTTAAGCCATAAGAATTTGAATATGAACAGGTACCAGATGTCCAGCTTAATACAAATGGGTTTACAGGATAAATTCTTTAATGCTTTGCCGATGTTCCACAGCTTTGGTTTAGCCTGCGGTTTGTTTATACCTATCTTAAACGGGTCATCGGTGTTTTTATATCCTTCTCCTTTACACTATAAAGCAATACCTGAACTTGTTTATGACAGAAATGCAAATATTTTCTTTGGTACTGACACTTTCTTAAATGCTTACGGTAAGCAAGCGCATCCTTATGATTTTTACAATATTAAATATATAGGTATCGGCGGTGAAAAGTTAAAAGATGAAACTTTTGCTTTGTGGACTGAAAAGTTCGGTATACGTATTTTAGAGGCATACGGAACAACAGAAGCAA
>CADAFA010000056.1 GCA_902787065.1 uncultured Elusimicrobium sp. | reverse complement strand
CGGAAATTATATTTATATCCTTCGATGTTTTTTTAAATATATGAAAACATCATTAAATAATTCACCTCAAAATGAGGAAATAAGACAAAGAAACAAAGATAAGAAAAAATTAATAGATCATTTTAATTTAGAAATTAATTATATATTATATCCAATGATAAAATATTTCGTTGATATGAAAGAAAAAGTTCCTTTTTTTAATGATTTAATTTCTGAAATAATTATGGTAATACCAATAAAACCTTTATTTTTAAACGAAATTCCTCATTTAATTTTTCCTTCTTTAGTCGATAATTTAATTAATGGAACAGATAATACTCAATCAAATTTAGTTAATTTAGAAAATTGGATCAATGCTTATTATATCAAAAGTCCTGAAAGTGTTCTTCCATTTATTGACGAAAATATGCCAAAAATTTCTGATTTTTTATCCGAAAATTTATTAAGACCTGTAAATACAAATACTTGTTTAGCTTCTTTAAAATGGCTTTCTAAATTGGGAGGAAAAGGCAGAAATTTTCCGCCTTGTTTTATTTGATAAATTAAAATTTAAAATAAGCGGTTTGAATGCTGAAAAACAGCTTTCTTTAAAACAAGTAATCAGAACCCGCAATACCACCCCTATGTTCATGGGAGTTTTATATCTACTTTTAGCCAAAAACTTCCATACACCTGCTTTTTTGGGTTTAAGTAAAGGAAAAATAATTATTTGTTTTGAAAAGGAATATAATTTTCCAAGTGTTTATATCGGTTTAAATAATAACGGTGCATTTATAACGGACAGCGAACTTTCCGCCCGCGGTGTAAAACAAGAATTGCAAATTTTAAATACCAAACAAATAATCAGTTATTTACTTTCAAATTTAATTTATTTATACACCAAACAAAATGTCGAGGGTAAAAAACAATTTATTCAAAACATTTTGGAAAATTGTTTATAATTTATAAAATACCTGTTTCGTTTAATTTATCACAAAGTTCTTTTTGGATTTTTGTTGGCTGATAGTTTAATGTGCCGGTATAACCACAACTAATCTTATTAGGATTGTTCTTACTAATAAAAATATAATACTTATATACCGGTATTCTTTGAGCATAAGCGAGCATCTTCCCTGCACCATTACTACTGGTATACATAAAATTAGATGTCTGTTTACAAGGGCATGTGTAAGCATAGATACAATTTGAACCATTCAAATCGATATCAAGTGCATCTATTTCATCTTCGCAAGATAAATATTTTCCGTTAACCATATAATATCTTTGTTGTGCTAGTGCTATGGCTTTTACTACTGTTACTGCTTCTGCCATCCTCGCTTTTTCAACTGCTTTTTTATATTGCGGCAAAGCAATTGCTGCCAAAATTCCGATTATTAAAACTACAACTAAAAGTTCCAAAAGTGTAAAACCTTGTTTGCAATTTTTTATTTCTTTCATAAAATCTCCTATATTCGCTTACATAGCGTTTTTAATTAACTATAAGTATATTGTACAGAAAAAAAAAAAAGCAAGTTACGACGATGATAAGGAGATTGTAAATATAATAATTATTTAGTGGTACTTTCTTCCGGGGCGGTATTTGCAGCGCCAAGTTTTAAAATTTTTGCTAAAGCATAATCATGGTTGGCCTCAGCGGTTTGACCAAGTTGCTCATAACATTTTGCACGCATTAAATAGGCCTCCGGCGTTGTGTTATATTCTAAAGAAATAGTATAAACTTGTTTTGCTTTTTCATAATCGCCAGATATAAACAAAATTCCGGCAATGGAATTTAATGCCGCGACATTTGAGGGGTTTAATTTTAAAGATTCAAATAAAATGTTATAGGCCTCGTCATATTTACCAATGCTTGCAAGCACAGCACCTTTTGCAGCAAGAACATTGGGATTATGTTTTTCATAAGTTAAAACATGGTCGAAATCGGACAAAGCTTTTTCAAAATCGCCTAAAGTATAATATAAAGTGCCGCGGTTTTTGTAGGCATCCAAATTATACGGGTTTACTTCTATGGCTTTGTTTAAATATTTTTCAGCTTTTGCGAACTTTTCGGTTTTGAGGTACATATCCCCTTTTGCATTATAATCACGGGATTTTAAATTATTGTTATTCGTTGCGCACCCTGCTAAAAAAGCAAAACAAAAAATTAAAATATATTTATGGTTTTTTAATATGTTTTTCATCTTTGTCCCCTAAAGAACGGAGTTCCTTTTTATGTTCCTGCAAATAAGCAAGGGCTTCTTCCCTATTAGTAAATTTACCTTCCACCTGTGCCTCGGCAAGATGCTCTAAGATTATACCTATTATTCTGCCGCTTGGTAATTTTAAATTGCGCATAATATCTTTGCCGTCAAGCAACTTTTCCGGCAAAATAATTTTTTGGTTTTCTTTAAAATATTTTGTAAAAAGTAAATTCAGCATTTGAAGATGCCTCAAAGTTTTACCTTCCGCTCCGAGGGCTTTGCTTTCTTCTAAAGTCATTACAGGGTTTTGCGCTTTCGGCAGCATTTTTTTTAAACTTTCCATGGAAACATAACTAGTGTAATCTGCCCAACATAAAAAGAGCAAAGGTATACCGGCAGGGCCAAGTTCCTTAAAAAATTTATAAACACCGCGGTTTGTAACAATTTCATTACTTGCTAAATTGCTAGGGCGCAAGTGCGAAGATATCATTTTGCAAATCAGTTTCCTTTCTAAAGAAGAATAACGTAAATCTTTTAAAAAATATTCAGCGCGTCTTGCCCCTTGCGGTTCATGGTAGAAAAAGCGCAAACGCCCGTCTTTCATTTTAGCGGTTTCGGGCTTTGCTATGTCATGTAAAAATGCGGTCATTTTATAAAGCGCATGGTCTTGGCAAAAAGGTTCAAGTTCTTTATAAAATTCCGGCACGCAAAGTTTTAAATTGTTTAATAAAAATTCTATGCGTTCAACTACTAAAAGGGTATGTTTCCAAACACCGCCCTCACCGTAATAACATTCGGCGCAAGTTTTTTGGTCGGCAAGTTTCGGAAGCAATTTTTTAAATAAACCCAAATCTTCCATAACTTTCAAATAATGGGCGGAATTAGGGGCGCGCATAAGGCGTTTTAATTCTTCCTGTATACGTTCGCCCGACGGTTTATTTGCTTTGCTTGCATTTGCCTTTATTAGGTTTAAAGTATCTTCATCAATTTCAAATTCGCGTTCGGCGGCAATTCTAAAGGCGCGGAAAAGTCTTAAAGGGTCTGCCGTAAAAATATTTGGGTTATTTGCAATAATTTTTTTATCTTTTATTGCTTTTTGGCCTTTGTTTAAATCAATCAAAGCTTTTTGATTTACGGAAGCCAAAAGCACTTTTGTTTTACCGTTTTCCGTTTTTAATTTAAGCGTAGGTTTGCTTGTTGTGGGTAAAGCAAGGGCATTTATTGTAAAATCGCGGCGCGGCAAATCTTTTAAAATATCATCACCTTCTAGGGCGGATAAATCAATTTGGAAACCTTCTTTTGTAGTGATTCGCCAAACGCAAAATTCCGGGTCCATTTCAAAAACTGCGGCATCTAAAGCCTGCCCTAAATTTTTTGCGGTTTGTTTGACTTCGGAGCGCGGTAAAGCAAGGTCAATATCGCCTGAATATTTGCCTAAAAAACTGTCAAGTAAA
This sequence comes from uncultured Elusimicrobium sp., assembly GCA_902787065.1. GTDB lineage: Bacteria > Elusimicrobiota > Elusimicrobia > Elusimicrobiales > Elusimicrobiaceae > Proelusimicrobium. The sequence continues at coordinate 2,229 of CADAFA010000056.1, read as the reverse complement.
CATCCGCCGACATAATAAGCATTAGAGGCTTTTTCGGCTAATAACTTGGCAAGATATAGACCTTTTAACATTATTTTGACGCGCTTAAAGCGGCCTCTTTAGCGGCTTTTGCGGCAGCCTTGGCGGCTTCTTCCTCTTTAAATTTTAAAATGGCTTCTTTGCGAAGTTCACGTTTTAAAATTTTGCGCATGGAGTTTTTAGGGAGTTCCTTTCTAAACTCAATATCGCGCGGGCGTTTATAGTTGTCAAGGTTATTTTTAAGGTATTTTCTAAAGTCAAGTTCATCAAACTCCACACCGCGTTTTTTAACAGCATAAAGCTTAATAAATTCCCCGCCGTGCCCATCCGGTACACCGATAATGGCACACTCTTCGATATTAGGGTATTCCATAATAGTATGTTCCACTTGGGCGGAAAACACTTTTAACCCCTTAATAATAATCATGTCTTTTAGGCGGTCTTTTATGATGATAAACCCTTCATCGTCAATTAAACCGATATCCCCTGATCTAAACCAACCGTCTCTATCAAAAGCTGCGGCAGTAGCCTCCGGGTTATTATGATAGCCTTTAAACACATTGTCGCCTTTTATGACGATTTCGCCTTCCGTATTTCTAGGAAGTTCATTACCTTCTTCATCAATAATGCGTACTTTAATATAAGGCAAATTGATGCCGACAGTTCCATGTTTCCGGCTTTGTTCTGTGTTCACGCTTACTACGGGGCTGGTTTCGGTTAAACCATATCCTTCAAGTATTGGGATACCCAGTTGTTTTTCAAAATGGTCTTTTGTTTCTTTGCTTAAAGGGGCAGCGCCTGATACACAAAAACGTACTTTTCTAAAGGCCCAATATTGCAAGTATATGCGTTTTAAGCCTTTAGCTTCTTTAGACAGAACACTGTAAATTTGGGGGATTGCCGTCATAATTGTTATACGCTCGCGCCCCATTAAATTAAGCCATGCGGCGGCCGGTGTAATATTTGCAACGACAACAGTTTTCATACCGACAGTTAAAGGAATAACAACATTAACGGTCCATGCCAAAGTATGGAACATCGGTAAAATACAAATCATTGAATCGTCATCAGAAATTTTAAAACTGATTACCGTAGACATAACGTCCGACATTATATTTTTATGCGAAAGCATTACTCCTTTAGGTAAACCTGTCGTGCCTGAGGTATACAAAAGCATGGCGGTATCGTCAATAGTAGGGTGGCAATTTAAAGTTTCGGAGTTAAATTTACTGTTTTTTACTTCGTCCCAAAAAAGTTTTATACTTCCGTCTGTAACCATTGAGGCAGCACTTGAAGAAATTTCATCAGTCGTGAAAATATATTTTACATTGGGTAAATCTTTTTTAATCGCAGCATAATGGCGTAAAAATTCCGCTTGTGTTACTACGGCTTTTGCACCGCTGTTTGTGAGCATATATTTAAGTTCTTCCGGCTTTGAAACCATAAAGTTAATAGGCAAACTTATTGCCCCTATTTTATAGAGAGCATAATTTGCGATAATAGTTTCAACGGAATTGCGGTGTGCAATAGCCACATGGTCACCTTTTCTTATGCCATGGGCCCAGAACATATCGGAAGTTCTGTCAATAGTCATTAAAAGTTCGTGGAAGGACCATGTCTTTCCATTAAATACCACAGCCGGGGCTTCCGGTTTGCGGTAGGCGCTTGCGGTCAGCGCGGTATATAGGTCTGTCATCTGCATACATACATTTTAGCAATTATTAGTGTTCCCTTTCAAATAAAATAGGAAATCTGCAAAAACTATTTTTTGCTGTCTAATTCTTTTTTGCTAATTTTAACTTTTCTTCTCCTAGAGTACCGCAAACTCACTTCGTTCGTTTTACTTCTTGGTACACGTCGTCAAAGAAAAAGTTAAAATTATCTAAAAAATAATTGACAAGTTAACGTACACGGTTTGGTTTTATTTTACGGTGTCGCAATAAAAATCAAAATTTCCTCAAAAACACTTGCCGGGTTCGGGTGCCCGGTTTGGTTTTATTAAGTTATTTTCCGGTTAAGATTCTTTTGAGGTTTAAAATTGTTTCCTCTTTCGGGGACAGTTTTAATATTGCTTTGCAATCTGAAATTGCTTTTTCCATTTCCCTTATTCGCATGTAAAAGTATAATCTATTTATATAACTGTTAATATTATTTTTATCTTTGTTTATGGCTTTAGTATAAAATTTTTCCGCCTCTTTATTAAACCCTGTT
>CADAFA010000055.1 GCA_902787065.1 uncultured Elusimicrobium sp. | reverse complement strand
ATATTTTAAAAAAAAAAAAAAAAAAAAGCAAGTCACGACGATATAATAAAAAATAAAAATTGCAAATTTTGATCCCCCCTAGCCACTCCACACACTTAAAAGTGTGGGAGGGAATTACAGGAAATATTTTATTAAAGACGCAGATAGCAAATAATAGCAATTGCCGCTTTTCTATCTTTCCCTTGACATTTAAGGCAATAAATTCTATTCTTTATTTAAGAGATTCTTACTTAAGAGGTTCTTATGGAAATACATTTAAACGATGCAAATTTCGAACAAGAAGTTTTAAAAGATACGGGTGTCGTCCTTGTGGACTTTTGGGCACCTTGGTGCGGACCTTGCAGAATGCTTGGGCCCGTCATTGAAGAAATCGCCAAAGAATACGAAGGCAAAGCTAAAATCTGCAAAATAAATACAGATGAAGCACCGGAACAAAGCGGGAAATTTCAAATTTCCTCTATTCCGACGGTAATCATATTCAAAAACGGTACGCCGGAAGTTACTTTAAACGGCCTTCAGAGCAAAGAAGAAATCAAAAAACAACTTGACGCATTGCTCTAATTAATTGTAACATATTCTTATCAATAGCCCGCTCAATAGGGCGGGCAACTTTTCCAAAATTCGGGGTTTCCTAAAAATTTTCAGCAGTTTTTTAAAAGGCTTATGCTTGATAAAAAATTCTTTATTATTGACGCACATGGCATTTTACACCGCAATTACCACGCTTTGCCGCCTTTAACCTCAGCGAAAGGCGAGGAAGTTGGTGCCTTGTATGGTTTTGTCAATTGGCTACTTAAATTCTTGGAATCAAAAAAGCCAACACATGTAGCGGTTTGTTTTGATTCAAAAGGCCCCACATTCAGGCACGAAATTTTTAAAGACTATAAAGCCAACCGCCCGCCGACAGATCCCGAACTCGTTTCACAACTAAAAATCGCGCGTGATGTTTGCACAGCACTTGGGCTTAAAGTTGTTGCCTTGCAAGGTGCAGAGGCTGATGACCTTATGGCAAGTTGCGCCAAAATTGCCGGCAAAGATAATACTGACACAATAATTATTACAAGTGATAAAGATATTTACCAAATTGTCAGGCAACATGTTAAGCTTTGGTCTGGCTCGCCGCAAGATAATTACCGCGATGACAGTGTTTGCCAAAACAAATTCGGCATACCTTGCAAATATATGGCTGATTATTTGGCGCTTTTGGGGGACAGTTCCGATAATGTGCCAGGTGTGGAAGGTATCGGGGCAAAAAGCGCTCAAACTTTAGTTAGCACCTTTGGAAGTGTTGAAGATATTATCAAAGCCGCCAAAGAAAATAACCCCAATTTAAAAGATGCCCTAAAAAAGAAAATTTTAAATGGTGAAGAATCTGCCAAACTTTCAAAACAACTTATTTTACTTAAAGATAATTTGCTTGATTTACAGTTTGACGATTTTAAAGTTTCCACCCCGAATTTAGACAAGGTTAAAACTTTTGCCGAACGTTTTGAATTTAAAAATTTAAACAACTTTTTAAAAGAACATCAAAAACAAGAGGTGCAAGAACCGCAGGAAGAACTTTTTACACAGGGTGAATTATTTGCTGACTTTAATGAAACCCCACCAAAACAAGAAAAAGTTTTACCAAAACAGCAAGATTTTAAAACAATTTTAAACAAAGCGCGCGGTGCTTTTGAATTATTTATTTATGCCGAAGAAGACTCTTTAATGCTTGCTTTAAATGGAAGTGATTTCAGCTTTAAAAAAATCCAAGAAATTACTGTAGAAGAAAAAGAAATTTTAAACCAAATAGTACAAGATGACCAAACCCTGAAACTTGCGCACGATTTAAAATATACTTTGCGAACTTTAAATATTGCACCCCAAAAACAAACTTACTTAAAAGTGTACGACTTTGAACTTGCCGCCTATTGTTTAAACCCGGCGCAAGATTTCAGTTTAAACACTTTGCTTGAATCAAATTTAAAAATAACAATTGATCCTGAAACAAATTTAGACGAAAAATTCGCGATTTATACCCAAAATATTTTTGATCTAAAAAAACATTTTGAAACTATTTTAGCAACAAGCGCACAAGCAAAAGTGTTTAAAGAAATTGAAACACCGATTGAAAGTGTCTTGCTTGCCATGGAAGCTGACGGTATTGAAGTAGACCTCACTTGGCTTAAAACTTTGGCTTTGCTTTTGTCGTCTGAAATGGAAACAACGCAAAAGGAAATTGATAAACTTGTGGGCGGGCAAGTAAACATAAATTCTCCAAAACAACTGGGTGTTTTATTGTTTGAAAAATTAAAACTGCCCACACTACGTAAAACAAAAACCGGTTATTCCACAGATGAAGAAACTTTGGAAGGCCTTAAAAAATTCCACCCTATTTGCGAACTGATTTTAAAATACCGCGAAGCAGCAAAACTAAAAGCAACTTATATTGATGCTTTATTAAATTTGGCAGATGATAATCGCCGTGTGCATACAAATTTTAATCAAACAGGAACTGTTACAGGCCGCCTTTCAAGTTTTAACCCGAATTTGCAAAATATACCTGCGCGTTCTGAAAAGGGCCGTTTAATACGCCAGGCCTTTTCTGCCGGAGAAGGTAAAGTTTTACTGTCTCTGGACTATTCACAAATTGATTTACGTGTGCTTGCCCATGTTTCACAAGACGAAACTTTAATACATGCTTTTAAAAGCTCCGATGATATTCACACCCGCACCGCCTCGGAAGTTTTTAATAAGCCGATTTCAGAAGTAACAAAAGAAGACCGCGCCCATGCAAAAGGCATAAACTTCGGCATAGTGTACGGGCAAGGGCCGATGGCTTTATCACAATCACTTGGTATAACTATGACGCAAGCTAAAGATTATATTGACAATTATTTCGCACGTTATGATACGGTAAAATCTTGGATAAATAAAACCGTTGCAGAGGCCCATAAAACCGGCTTTGTTACCACTTTGCTTGGGCATATCAGATATATACCGGAATTTCAAGATTCAAACCCGCGTATGGTGAGTTTTGCCTCACGCGCCGCGGTAAATACCATAGTGCAAGGTGGCTCTTCAGATATTATAAAAAAGGCAATGCTTGATATATATAAAGAATTGCCTGAAGATATAAACTTACTCTTGCAAATTCATGACGAACTTGTTTTTGAACTACCGGAAGAAAAACTTAAAACTTTTTCCGCCTGGGCTATAGCAAAAATGGAACATGCATTAGATTTAAGAGTGCCTTTAGTAGCTAAAGCAAAAGCCGGCAAAAATTTAAATAATATGGGGCCTGTTTTATGAACGCAGATTTAAATTTCCGTCAAGACGGTAAAATCGTGATTGCTTTAAGCGGCAGCATTGCAAGCGGCAAAACCGCTGCTTTGGAAGAATTTGCCGCACTCGGTGCAGAAACAATTTGCGCAGATACTTTGGCCGCAAAATACCGCAAAACTTTGAAAGAAAAACTCAAAGCAGCCTTTGGTACCGACGATAAAGAAAAATTAACGCAAATTATTTTTAAAGACCCACAAAAACTAAAGGAACTTGAAAATATGATACACCCCCTAGTTTTAAAAGAAGCCGGGGAAATAATAAAAGCAACCGATAAAAAAATAATTGTTTTTGCAATTCCTTTGCTTTTTGAGAAAGGTTTAGAAGGCGGTTTTGATTTAACAATTTGTGTTTATACCTCTTACAAAAAGCGTTTAAAGAGGGCGATTACCCGCGGAACAAGCGAATTTTATTTTGAAAGGTGCGAAGAAACACAATTACCAATGGCAACAAAAGCAGAACGCTCCGATATAATAATTTTTAATGAAGGAACACGCAGTGATTTGAGAACTAAAATCACGCGTTTGTATGAAACTTTAAAAAAATAATAATGAGGATAACTTATGGAAAACAATGAAGTAAAACCTACCGAAACAAAACCTACCGATGCTAAAGAAGTTAAGGAAGTAAAAGAAACAAAAACTTCCAGAACCTCTAAAGCTAAAGAAACTAAAGAAGTAAAAGAAGTTAAAGAAACAAAAGAAAACAAAGAAGCAAAAACAACAGCGCAAACTGCGGAAGTTAAAGAACAAGTTCCGCCAACGGAACAAATAAGTACACAAACAGTTGCTCAAACACCTTCGCAAACAACGCAAGATAAGCGCCCTGTGCAGGAAAACCGCTACCAAGGGCAAAGGCAGTTTAACAATAATAACCGCCGCTATCAACAACCTTTACCACAACGTCCGAACGGTGCAAAACCGATGGATGCAAGGCAGCTTGCTGCTTTAAGTGTGGCTGACCTTACAAAACTTGCAATCAATTATAATATTGAAGATATTTCCGGCCTTCGCAAACAACAGTTAATAGGTAAAATTATTGCCGTGCAGGCAAAGCAAAACGGCTCCGTTTACGGCGGCGGTGTTTTGGAAATTTTACCTGATGGCTTTGGCTTTTTACGCTCAGAAGAAAATAATTATTTGGCAGGTGCAGAAGATATATACGTTTCCCCCTCCCAAATCAAACGCTTTGGCCTAAGGAAAGGTGATAAAATTGAAGGTTTAATCCGCCCGCCTAAAGATAATGAAAGATTTTTTGCGATGCTCCAAGTCCAAAAAGTTAATGATATTGATGCGGACAAAATTTTCCGCCGTCCGCTTTTTGAAAACTTAACACCCTTATATCCAAATGAAAGATTTGTGCTCGAACTTGATAAAAATTCAAACACGCAACGTGTAATTGATTTAATGTCCCCTATCGGTAAAGGCCAACGCGCTATGATTGTTGCCGCACCGAAAACCGGTAAAACAATTATGCTCCAAAATTTGGCAAACTCTTTAACAACAAATCATAAAGAAGTTGAACTTTTAGTGCTTTTAATTGACGAACGCCCCGAAGAAGTTACCGACATGAGCCGCAGTGTTAAAGGCGAGGTTTTGGCATCCACCTTTGATGAACCTGCAGAACGCCATGTGCAAGTTGCCGAAATGGTAATTGAAAAGGCAAAACGCAGTGTAGAAAACGGTAAAGATGTTGTTATCTTGCTTGATTCAATCACCCGCCTTGCCCGTGCTTATAATACCGTTACACCGGCAAGCGGCCGCGTTTTAACCGGCGGTCTTGAGGCAACCTCACTTCAGCGCCCGAAACGCTTTTTCGGCGCGGCAAGGAATATTGAAGAAGGTGGATCCCTTACCATTATTGCAACAGCCTTAGTGGAAACCGGCAGCCGCATGGATGAAATCATCTTCGAAGAATTTAAAGGTACCGGTAACAGTGAAATTTACCTTGACAGAAAACTTGCCGACAGGCGTATTTTCCCGGCAATTGATATAAACCGCACCTCAACCAGAAGGGAAGATTTACTTCTTACCGAAGATGAACTTAACAAATCATGGATACTCCGCAAAATATTATCGCCGTTAAGTTCCATTGATGCAATGAGCTTACTGCTTGAAAAGTTATCTGCTACCAAGTCTAACAAAGACTTTTTAAAGCAGATGGAAGTAAGCAGTTTCTAAAAATTATATAAGTTATCCCATGCAATACCCCTGCTAAAACAGGGGTATTTTTTTGTTATAATATATGTAGCAGTAAATGCCGGAAGTTTCGGCATATAATTTGATAGACTTGATTTTTAGGGCCGTTTGGAACGGCGCAACTTAATAGATGAATATTTATTAAGTTAGTCTTCAAGCTAAAGATGAAGTCGTTTTTCATATCTTAAGATATGAAAGGCGATTTTGTTTTGGGCGCTTGAAGACTCCCAAAATATATCGCCTTTTTTATTGGGCGAAATGGAGAAAGATATGAACAAAATAAAAAATGATATCAAAGGTTTTACTTTGTTGGAACTTTTGGTGGTAGTTTTAATTATCGGTATACTTGCCGCGGTTGCTTTGCCACAGTATAAAAAAGCAGTTGAAAAAGCAC
>CADAFA010000054.1 GCA_902787065.1 uncultured Elusimicrobium sp. | reverse complement strand
GAAATTACCTTAACAGGGCGCGTTTTACCCGTCGGCGGTATTAAGGAAAAGTTTTTGGCAGCTTACCGTGAGAAAATCAACACTATCTTATACCCAAAAACTAATGAAAAAGATGTTTCCGAAATACCAGAACAAATCAGGAAAGAGTTAAATTTAATTCCCGTAACCCACATGGATGAAGTCGCAAAAGTTGTTTTCGGGAAAGCAGAAAAGCAAAAAGCAGTGAAACAATCTGCAAAAAAAGTTACTGTTAAAAAAGCAATTAAAAAACCCGTTAAAAAGATTGTTAAAAAAGCAGTAAAAAAAGTGGCAAAAAAAGCAGTTAAAAAAACTGCAAAAAAGACTACTAAAAAGAGTAAAAGGAGATAAAGATGATAAAGAAGTTTATTAAAGAATTCAAAGAATTCGCCGTCAAAGGCAATATGATTGATATGGCAGTCGGTATCATAATCGGTGCTGCCTTTTCCGGCGTAGTTAATTCTTTAGTTAAAGATATTATTATGCCGCCGTTTAATTTAATAATGTCAAAAATAAATTTTTCAAATTTATTTTTCACATTAAAAGACGGCGCAAATGTTGCAGGGCCATACCCGTCAGTTGACGCGGCAAACCAAGCCGGTGCAATTATTTTAAATGTCGGTGCATTTTTAAACACAATGGTTAGTTTCTTAATCGTTGCCGTTGCAGTGTTTCTTTTAATTAAGGCAATAAATACCCTTAAAAAAGCACCGGCTCCTGCACCTGCTAATACAAAAAAATGCCCTTATTGTTTGACTGATATTCACAAAGACGCAACCCGCTGCCCGAATTGCACTTCAGAAATTAAATAAGGTTTATTTTGATTAGTTTAATCCCCCGGGTTTTGGTACTCGGGGGATATTTATTTTATATTATAGGAAAGCCAAAAGGCTTGCAAACTTTTCTGCCCAAATCGGTTTTAACATAATAGCAAAAAGCTGTATCTTTTTGATAGTTTAGACCATATATGTATTCGCCTAATGAATATGCACATTTGTTAAAATTTTTATTACCACTAATTTCATTTGGACAATATACAGCACGCAAATAACCTTCTTTGCCTCCATCGAGTAAATCTATCATAAAATATTTATCACAAATTAAAATATTTCTATCATCAGCTCTATCACAATAACTTAAATCTACATCTAAATTTTCTACGGAGTCACTATATTCATTATGCATTATATAATAAACTCCCTGTGCTTGTTTTATTGATGCAAAAACAGGGAGAATATTTGACAAGCGACTTCTTGCAACCGCAAGTTTATATTGCGGCAAAGAATAAATACTGTAAATTTCTTATTCCATTTGCATTTTTTAACGCGCTTTGCTATTATAGTATTATAGCCGTATTGTCTAATGTAAACATTAACAGGAGTTTTAATTATGGCCCAAAACAAAGAAAGCAATTTTATGGATATTATAAAGTCTTTGTTTTCCCCGACAAAAGAGGAAAATCAAAATAATGAAAGTGGTGCAATATTTCTAAAACTTTTTGAAAATTTGCCTGCCGTTATTTATGCTAGGGATAATAAAAATAATTTAATTATTGCTTCTGAACAGGCAAAGGAAATATTAGGCCTAACAAATTCAGATAACCCAAGTGTAATGTCAAAAGAATATATTAAAAAAGATGAGGAACTTGATAAATCTATCTTAGCCAACCAAAAATCTTTTGAAGAAAATATTACTTATATTAACTCTCAAAACCATACTCGTATTGCAACAATCAAAAAAATACCCCTTACCTTAAAAGGTAAAAAACCAAATGTGGTTCTAACTATGCTTGTAGATAATACGGACCGCCTTTCCAGGGAAACGGAAATTGTAAACTCAAAAGACCTCTTAAAAAATATTTTAGATAATGCTCCTATGGCTATTTATACGCGCGGTGCTTCCGGCGGTTTAACTTTCTGGAACAAAAAAACTATGGAGATGTTTGAGGATGATGAAGAAACCGTTGCCCGCCCGGGGGCGCACCCGATGCAAGATAAAAATGAGGCTGCAAGTTATCAAACTAGGGAAGCTGAGATTTTGCAGGAAGGTAAAGTTGTAATTTATCCTCAAGAACCGTATACGACAAGGAACGGTCATAAATTAATGTTACATATAACTAAAATTCCTATGCCGGCTTCAGGGGATACACCGGAGTGCGTTTTAACTATTGTTCAAGATATTACCGAACGTTACTTGCAAGAACAGGAAAATGCAAAAAACCAAAATTTAATTCAAACCATTTTAAATAATGCCCCGCTTGCTATTTATGCACGTGATAATGACGGAAATATGATTTTTAGGAATAAAGCCTCAAGTGTTATCCATGGTTATCAACTGGGGGAACTGCCTAACGAAACGCCTGAACAAGTGGCCTTCTACCAACATCGCGAACAAAGTATTTTTAAGGGGAAAGAGCCGGTAATTTTAGGGGAAGAAGAGTATACCGGTAATGACGGAAAAAAGCGTATACTCCGCGCTATTAAAGCACCGATTTATGACCAAAAGAATAAGCCACTAATGATTGTTACCATCGCTGAAGATGTAACCGAAAAGCATAAACAGGAACTTGAAATTATTCATGCCAAAAACTTTTTGAATGAAATAATTGATAATTTACCGGTTGCTTTATATGCTAAAGATTATGATGGTAAATATATTTTATGGAATAAAAAATGTACGGAAATTTTCGGTAAAACCGCAAAAGAAGTTTTGGGTAAAACACATTATAATGATTCTTTAAACCCAGAACAAAAAGAATTTATTGCCATGCAAGACAGCAAAGTTTTTGAGATGCGCAAAGAGCTTGATATTCCGCAGGAACTTATATCCACACAAAACGGTGATATTAAAATCATGCACACGGTGAAAATGCCTTTGTTTTATGAAGACGGAACCCCGCACTGCCTGCTTGCTATTTCAGAGGATATAACCTTAAAAACCAAAATGGAAAAACAGGTTTATGAAGCTAAAACGCAGTACTCTTTGCTGGTTGAAAATTGCAGGGAAGGTATTTTGATTATTGAACAGGGTAAGATTTCTTTTGCCAATAAAACTTTGCTTTCCTCTTTAAATTATACTTTGGAAGATGTGGAGAAAAAACAATTCCTTGACTTCATTGATAAAGGAAATAAAAATATAGCAGAAGAGTTTTATGATAAAATAAGCTCCCAAACCGCCTCGCAGGAATTTGTTACCCTAAAACTTAAAACAAAAAATGAAGATATAGTAGAATTTGAAACTTCTGGCGTGAGGGCAAAATATTTAGGTAAACGCATCATAATATTATTTATGAGGAATATAACGCGCGAACTTCATCAGGAAAATGAAGGTAAAATAACCAAAGAAACCAAGTTTAAACATGCTTTTGAATGCGTAAAAACACCGCAGGTAATTTTACAGCAAAACGGTTATATTTATGATATGAACCAAGCTGCCCGCCGTTTGCTTGGTTTTACCCCTGAAGACAGGCCTCTTTACGGAAGCTTATATATATTGCCCGGTTTTCCTTTGCATGCACGCAGGGCTTTAATAAATACCGAACCTTGTGATTTTGAGGCCGTAATTGATTTTGACAGGCTTAAAAAAACCGTACACGAACTTGTAAAAAAGGGCAGTTTAAAATTAACGGTTAAAATGACCCCCTTTAATATCCGCGAGGGTTTAAATGGTAAATCTACGGCAGATTTTTTACTTGACCTTACACCTTATGAAGAAAAAAATATAACTGCTGAAGAAGTATCTTCCGAACTTGCCTGGAATGATTTGCTTGCTTACAAAGACGGGGTTTTACTCTGCTCCCAAAAAGGAGATATACTTAAAGGCAATAAAGAAGCAGAAAAGTTGCTTAACAAAGATATAAATTCTTTGAAAAAATGTAATGTCACGGATATTTTTACTAAACAAGATTCTGCTTACCTTAAAAAGGATATTAAAGAACTTTATAATCAGGGAACACTTTCCAGCAGGGAGTATACCTTAGCCAAAACCTATGGCGGTTTAACTTTGGAATGTGAGGCTATTTTGGCAAAAGCTGATAATTTCCTCTTAATATTCAGAAATAATACCGATAAAAAGCAATTACTTGGAGTGCTAGAAGAAAGAACAGCCCATAATGAAGCCTTAAAACGTTGTTTGGGCGGGGTTATGTTGGAATGTCTGCTCAGTGGAAAAAATAAAAAGAATTTTGCTTTTTCAAAATTTACCACAGTTTCACCGGAGGCTTGCACTCTAACAGGTTATACCAGGCAAGAATTATCAAAACTTACTTTAGTTGATTTAATGACCGTTTCCAATAGGGAAGAAGGAAAAGAAAAAGTTACCTCACTTTTAAATAATTATGCGGAACTTTTAACCCAAGGCAAAACTGTTACTTTTGAAACACAGGTCGTTTTTAAAGCGCGCAAGACAGTTTGTTCCTTAATCTTAAGTTTGTATCAAACAGCCGGTGAAAATAGGGTTCTTATCATCATAAAAGAAATAGCTAAGGAACTTGAAATCGCAAAAAATTTAGATCAGGCAAGCAAGGAGCTTGAAGGTATAAAAGAAAGCCTTGAAGGCGTCTATTTAAAACTTGATAATGCCGGCAAGGTTATTTCTTGCGGAATCGGCAAAGGTAAGAAGTTGGCAGGTTTAAGTTCTAAAGAAGTTTTAAACAAAAAACTTGAAGATTTTTTACCTAAAAAATATGCGAAAAATATTAACACCTCACTAAAAGAAGTGTTAAAAAAAGATGGTGTAAAGAAAGGAAATATAGCCGTTGAAAAGGATGAAAAAACCTATCTTTATGAATATTCTTTATCTGCAATTCCGGGGGAAGAAGATAAGGCTCAAATGTTTATAAAAAAACTTGATAACCGTAAAGGTTTTGAAGAAAAAGTTAAACATTTGTACACAATTTTGAACCGCCAAGAAGGCAGTTTTGTAGAGAATATGGATGCCATTTTAAATTATGGGAACGAAATCTTTAATTCCGAAGCTGCTTTGATTTGCCATTTAAGCGGCGAAGATAAAGAGGATATCTTGGTTAACTATGTCACCGATAATAAAATAAAGTTGGAACAGGACCAGGAATTCAAAATAGGTTCTTGTTTAAACCCCATTAAAGAGGGGGAACTTGTAGCAATAACCAATTTTAAAGAATTTAAATGTAAAAAATGCTTGCATGAAAAAGCTAATTTGCAGGGCATGTGGGCAGCACCGTTGATAATCAAGGGCAGGATAGAAGGCGCTATTTGTTTCGTCAGTACCAAGAAAAATGCTATGCGCTTTGCTGAACAAGAGGAGAGTTTGCTTGTCCTAATCTCTAATTTCATGAGCATGGCCCTTGAAACACGCCGTGCCAAAAAAGCAACTAATAATAGCTTAACTACCATGCGCCATTTAATGAAGACTTTAGATGTCCCCGCTTTTATTGCGGATGAAAATCTAAACATAAAAAATGCCAATGAAAGTTTATGTTCTTTATTTGATATTCAGGATATGGTAGAAATAGATGATAAAGATTTGTTTTCCGCCTTTGCTTTTAATAAAGAAAAAGCAGAAGACGATTTTTATGATGCACAAAGAACATCAAAAGGCGGCGTTTTTGATTTTGTCTTTGAAGTTAAATTGCCGGCTTCCAAGCGTTTAAACATGCTTTGGCATGTTGTTGAAGTCATGGACGGCAGGGGCAAAGTACGCGGTTATATGTTTGCCTCAGAAAATATAAGTGATTTAGATTTATTTAGGCCCAAGAACAGCCGTTATCACGGGGCTTAAATAAAAATAAGGAGTTAGCTTCTTTATTTTTTGCTAAGTCTTTTCTTTAACTTTTGATTTTTTAACTTCACTGTTAACCCTCTGCTTTTACTAAATAAAAGTAGAGGGTTAATTTTTTATTTATTTAAATTTAAGTAAAATATTTTCTTATACTTCTCCCATTTTGACTATTAATTTGTAGTAGTATTTAATAAAAATTCCGTTTTTTATTTTTTAAAAGTATTTTTATTTTCCCGTCGTAAAAAATGTTCGACTTGCTTTTTTTTTTTTTTTT
>CADAFA010000053.1 GCA_902787065.1 uncultured Elusimicrobium sp. | reverse complement strand
GCAGGAAAGTTTTAATTTATTTTCCTTAGAAAGAAGTTCAAGAGTGGGGTTTGCATCCTTAAAATCATAGCGGTTTGAAACCTCTTTTTTTGCAATATTAATTGCTTCCTCAACGATATTTAAATCTACTTTGGATACGACATCAAAAGAAAAATCTGCCATAATATTCTCCTATACATATATTATATTATTTTTGGAGATACCGGGCAAATAAAATGAGGAATATAACTACTTCGTTTATATTCTTGTGGCAAATTTATATAACTTATTTAATTTGATATACTCTGCAGATACCGGAAGGGCTTTCGCTACAACCATTATCTGTAAGCAGGTAATTACCAATGCTTTTACATAGTTTGTCATATCTAGAATTTGCATCCCCGGTTAAAGTCATACAGAAAGATTTTCTGCGATATACCGGATGATCGCTGAAATAATAAAATATTGTGAATTCATTTTGTAAGTTTTTATTATTCATACAGTAAACTTGGCGTTGGTTTAGTAGTCTGCATTTGCCCCAATCAAAAAAAGCAGTAGAACCATCATTGCTTATACTATTTGCTTTAATTTCTACATCCAATTCATTAAGTTTAGTGGAATATCTACCGTTAGCCAAATAAAATCTTTCGTTTGCAGATGCTAGAGCTTTTGTTATATCTATCAAAGCAGCAAAGCGTGATTTATCAACCGCAAGCTGATATTGCGGCAGTGCAATAGCGGCAAGTAACCCAATAATCAAAACTACTACTAAAAGCTCCAGCAAAGTAAAACCTTTGTAATTTTTTCTATAATTTTTTAACATAAATTACCTCACCAAAATATAGTTTATATTAATATTTTAGAAAAAAAAAAAAAAACGTCAAGTACTTTTTTTACCGTCGTAAAAATAGATAAGTATTAAGACTAGAAGATACTTGTTAAATAAAAACTGCCGCAAATTAGGATGTTGCCGGGCAAGTTTTTGAAATTTATATCTTTTGGATTTGCGCAAATTTGCGCCTTTTTAAAATATTTTTTTAGTTCTTGTGTAGGTACGGCATTTTGAGTAACTTCGGTTACGATTATATTTTTAAAAAGCAGGTTTAAAATTTTGGACATTGTTTTATAATCTTTGTCTTTAGAACAAGCAAAAATTAAAGTGTTTTCTTGTTTAAAATAGGGTGAATTTTTGTAAATTTTCGCAAGTTCTTTTATGGCGTCTGGATTATGTGCGCCGTCTTTAATAATATATTTTTTTCCCTTTTTAAGCACTTCAAAACGGCAAGGCAAATTTAAGTTTAAAGTTTTCTTTTTAAGCTCTAAAATTTCCGCTGCTTTTAAAACTATATTTTGATTTTCTTTTAGTTTTGTTTCTTCCTTTTTAACGGTAAAAAGCGGTGCTTTATTTTTTGCGGAAATACTTTTTATTTCCTCTTGTGCCGAGGGCGGCAAAACACCTGTTATGCAAGGAATTTTCGGCTTTATTACGCCGGCCTTTTCATAAGCAATTTGTTTTAAAGTGTTGCCTAAAATTTGTGTGTGTTCTAAAGAAACTGAGGTGATTATGCTTAAACATGGTTTAATAATATTTGTACTGTCTTTGCGTGCACCGATACCGCATTCTATGACGGCAAAATCAACCTTTTTATCTTTAAAATAAAGCAAAGCAAGCAAAGTTAACAGTTCAAAAAATTTAAGCTTTACAGTTTCTTTTTTTAGGACTTTTGATAGGTATAAAGCAAAATCTTTCTTGCTAATTTTTTTGCCGTTAATTTGCACGCGCTCACAAATATCAACAAGATGCGGCGAAGTAAAAAGGCCTGTTTTATAACCGTTTAATTTTAAATTTTTAGCAAGCAAAAAACAAACTGTTCCTTTGCCGTTACTACCGCTTACATGCACTGTTTTATAAGCCAAATTTTTTAGGCCGAGCAGATTTGCGGTTTTTTTAACTTCCGCTAAATTATTTTTTTTGTTTCCGTGCCCGCGCTCAAGCAAAAGGGCAAGGGCCTGTTTAAAATTCATATTAAATTTGTACGGGGTTATAGCGTTTTATTTCCGCACCGAGCGCAGTTAATTTTTGCTCAAATTCCTCATAACCGCGGTCGATATGGTAAACACGCTCAACGCAACTTTGCCCTTTTGCAGCTAATGCCGCAAGCACTAAGGCCGCACCGCCGCGCAAATCTGAGGCCATAACTGTTGCCGGCGTAAGTTTTGCAACACCTGTAACTTTTGCAACATTTTTCTCAATAACAATATTTGCACCCATTCTTACAAGTTCCGGTGCATGCATAAAGCGGTTTTCAAAAATATCTTCACTAACTTCTGCACTGCCTTTTGCTAAGGTCATTAAAGCAAGCCAAGGGGCCTGCAAATCCGTCGCAAAACCCGGGAAAGGTGCAGTTTTAATATTTACGGGTTTAATTGTTTTGGGGGCTTTTATTTTGATCCAATCCTTACCGGTTGTAATTTTTGCGCCGGCTTCCTGCAAATACTCAAGCAAAATTTCATTATCTTCCGGCACACAATTTTTGATAGTAATTTCCCCTTTAGTGATTGCACCTGCCACCAAAAAAGTGCCTGTTTGTATGCGGTCAGCACAGACGGTGTGATGCATACCTTTTAATTTATCAACACCTTCAACAATAAGGCGGCCCTGCTGGTCCATACAGATTTTTGCACCCATGGTTTTAAGGGCATTAATTAAATCAAAAACTTCAGGTTCGCGCGCAATATTTTCAAAAACGGTTTTGCCTTTAATCAAGGTCGCGCACATTAAAAGATTTTGCGTTGCGCCGACGCTTGGGAAACTTAAAATAATTTTTGTCGGTGCAAGTTTTTTTGCTTTTAAGACGATATTACCTTCATTTAAAATCACTTTTGCACCAAGTTTTGTAAAACCTTTTAAGTGAATATCAACGGGCCTAACACCAATGGCGCAACCGCCCGGTAAAGCAATTTCCGCATGTTTTTGCAACCGCCCGGTAAAGCAATTTCCGCATGTTTTTTGCGCGCGAGCAGCGGCCCTGCAACCCAGAAACTTGCGCGCATTTGTTTGACTAAATCATAAGGGAGTTTTATTTTCAAAGCAGTTTTTTTGGTAATTGTGCAAGTACCGTTTTCAAAAGTAACTTTTTTACCAAGGGCCTCTAAAATTTTTATTGTTGTGTTAATATCGCGAAGTTTAGGAACACGTTTTATAACGCAAGGCTCGTCGGTCAAAAGCGTTGCAATTAAGATAGGTAATGCGGCATTTTTTGAGCCGCCGATTTCCACTGTGCCTTTTAATTTCCTGCCACCGTTAATAATAAATTGATCCATTTTAAATCTCCTTTATGTACGCAAAAATATAGCGGTCTAAGCCTGCCAAATCATACTCTAAAATAAAATTACTCCAAATATCTCTACTAAAAAATTGTAGCACTTTTTGACCTTCTTTATCGCCAATTTCAATAGCAAGTAAGCCGCCTGGTGCTAAAAATTTCGGGGCGGCTTGAATAATTTTTTCAATAATTTCAGTACCTTCTTTGCCTCCGATTTGGGCAAGGCGCGGCTCTTGTTTTACTTCGGGAGATAAGGTTTTTATATCGTCTTCTTTTATATATGGCGGATTGCTGATAATAAGGTCAAATTTGCCTTGTAAATTAGTAAACAAATTACTTTCAATAAAATTTATTTTTGTTTTGTAAGTTGCGGCATTTTGCTTTGCAACTTCTAAAGCAGATGCGGAAATATCACTGCAGGTTACCTGCGCCGACGGATAAGTTAAAGCCAAACTTATACCTATACAGCCCGAGCCTGTACATAAATCCAGAATATTTTTGGGTGCATATTTAAGTTTTTTTTGTGTTTTTAAAATAAGTTCCTCAGTTTCCGGACGCGGTATTAAAACGCGTTCATCAATATAAAATTTACGCCCTAAAAAACTAGCAGAATTAAAAATATATTCTAGTGGTAAACCTTCAATTTTTTGTTTTATTACAGAATTTAAAACTTCCTCTTTTTCAGTCGGGAAAAGTGCCGAGCCAAAGGCTAAAATTTCCGTTCTGCTTTTACCAAGTATTGTACAAATAATAAACTCCGCATTGGCGGCGGCTTCTGCCACATTGGCGGAGTTTAAAATATTTGTCACTTCAAAAACTACTTGTTTAACGGTTTTCATTATAAAGCAAGGTTTTTAAGTTTTTCTTCTGTTCTTTTTTTATTTCAATATTACCTTCCATAATTTCGGTGATATTATAAAAGTTTTCATTTAAACGATGGTCGGTAACGCGGCTTTGCGGGAAGTTGTAAGTACGTATTTTTTCGGACCTGTCCCCTGTTCCCACTTGCGCTTTGCGGGCGTCGTAAATTTCTTTATTTTGTTTTTCTTCTTCCATCTGGTAAAGTTTTGCTTTCAACATGCTTAAAGCCTTTTCGCGGTTTGCATTTTGATGGCGTTCCTCACGGCAGCTAACAACAATACCGGTTGGTTTGTGAATTAAGCGGACAGCCGTTTCCACTTTATTAACATTTTGACCGCCTGCACCGCCGGAACGGCAGGTTTCCATTTCAATATCAGCAGGGTTTAGTTGAATATCAATATCTTGAGCTTCGGGCATAATTGCAACAGTTACGGTTGAAGTATGTACGCGGCCGGATGTTTCAGTGTCAGGAACGCGTTGCACGCGGTGTGTGCCGGCTTCATCACGTAACCAAGAATATGCGCCATCACCTTTAATAAACATACTTGCATATTTACAACCATGCAAACCTGTTGGGGTATATTCCAAAAGTTCGGTTTTCCAGCCCTTACTTTGTGCAAAATGTTGGTAAACACGCAAAAGCTCGGCGGCAAAAAGGGCGCTTTCCTCCCCCCCTGCCCCGGGGCGTATTTCAAGGTAAATATTTTTAGAGTCCTTTGGATCTGGCGGAATAACAAGTAAACGGAGTTCCTTCATAATCTCAGCGGGTTTATTTTCAAGCTCAGTAAGTTCTGCGGCGGCAAGGGCCACCATTTCTTTATCAGACCCATCGGCAATAATTTCTTTATCGCCTGCGATTGCCTTTTCAACTTGTTCAAGTTCCTGTGCCTTTTCAATAATAGGTGCTAAAAAAGCATGGCGTTTTGTTTTTTCCTTAAACACCTCAGGCGCGACATTGCCGGAAGCAAGTTCGCGTTCAATTTCCTCAAACTCTTTTTTATATTTTGAAATATCCATATATTACCTATATAAAACAAACAGACCTCCGTAAAAGAGGCCTGTTGTTTGTCATTAAAAAGCTATTTTGCGTCTTTTTTTGCTTCTTTTTTAGCAACTTTCTTTTTAGCAGCAAGTTTGACAGGTGCCGTAGAAAGCCCGATTTTCTTGACTGCTCTTTTTGCTTTTGCTTTGACTTCGGTTTTCGGTTTTCTCGCAACGGTTTGACCTTTTGTTGCAGCAAATTTTTTGTTAAATTTCTCAACGCGGCCTTCGGTATCCAACATTTTTTGTTTGCCGGTAAAGAAAGGATGGCAAGCAGAGCAAATATCGAGTTTTACTGCTTTCATCGTAGAGCGTGTTTTAAATTTTGCACCACAGGCGCAAGTTACTTCAACAACTTCGTATTTAGGATGTATATTTTCTTTCATTATAGTTTAACCTCAAATAGATTAGTTATATTATACAATATTTTTCTGAACTTTGCAGAGTTTTATTTCTCACTTTACACCTTATCATAAGGTACTATATTGCAAAAATATATAGATCAAATTCCCTGTTAACTATGAAAATACCAATATAAAACCGACAATTTTAAGCTATTAATTTTTTATTTAAACTTTCCCCAGAAAATTTGCTCGGGTTCAAGTTGAAAACCGGTTTTTTCTTTAACTATTTTCTGAACTTCTTTAATAAGATTATAAATATCTTGCGCGGTTGCATTTTGATAATTAATTATAAAACCAGCATGTTTGGTGGAAACTTGCGCCCCGCCAACACTTAAACCGCGAAGACCGCAATCGTCAATTAATTTGCTTGCATAAGCACCGACAGGCCTTTTAAACACACTTCCGGCCGAAGGATACTCAAGCGGTTGTTTTGCTTTACGGCTTTGTAAAATTTCTTCCCGCCGCGCTTTTAAAATTTCTTTTTCCCCCACATCCAAAACCCAAGTGGCGGAAAGTATTACGCAATTTTCAATACCCCAAACTTTGCGATATTCATATTTAACATCTTCTTTTTTAAATTCCTGAATTTCGCCTTTTGCATTTAATACGGTAAAAGAAATAAGTTTATCAAAAGTTTCCGCCTTAAAAGCACCGGCATTCATAAAAACCGCACCGCCAACACTGCCGGGGATACCGCTTAAATTTTCAAGCCCGGCAAGGCCGCAATCAATACTTGCGCGCACAACTTCATCAAGTGCTGTTCCTGCCAGCGCAGTAACTTTTTGACCGTCAATTCTGATACCTTTAAAATTTCTTAAACAGCAAGTAATCCCTGGCAAACCAAAATCGCTAACCAAGATATTTGAGCCAAGCCCAAGCACCCTAAAATCAAGGTGATTCTTTTTGCTAAAATTTTTTAACTCTTTTATTTGTTCCTCTTTTTCAGGCAGAGCCAAAACCTCAGCAATACCGCCAACCCTATAAGTTGTAAAAAGCGAGAGTTGTGCCTCAAAAATAAAAGGAACATCTTTTAAGTTTTCTAAAAAAACCTTTGAATTCATCAAATATATTATATAAAATAAGTAAGAGGAGCGCTTTATGATACACGAAAATGCCGGTAAATTACCAACAAAAAAAATAGATTTAGTAGCCTTAGAAAATGCCTTTTACAAGGCACAAAACCCAAAAGCAGTTAAGTTTGGAACTTCAGGACACCGCGGACAACTCGGTGACGGGTTTTGTAAACTTCATGCTTTAAGTATTGCACAAGCAGTTGCAAAAATGCATAAGGAAGATAATATTACAGGTAAAATTTTAGTTGGCGGCGATACACGTTTAATGAGCAAAACTACCGCCGAACTTTGTGCGCAAGTTTTAACCGCAAACGGAATAAAAGTTATTTTACCGTCTATACCTGTACCTACACCGGTATTTTCTTTTGAAATTTTATCAAAGCGCGCCTGTGCTTGTTTAAACGGTACGGCTTCACACAATCCACCGCAAGATATGGGCCTTAAATATAACGGTGCAAACGGCGGCCCGGCAAGCGCGGAAATTACATCTCGCATCGAAAAAGATGCAAATTATTTTTTACAACATCCCCAAGAAATCAAACAAATTTCTTTAGAAGAAGCAAAACAAAAAGGCCTTTTGGAAGATGCCGACATTATAACCCCATACGTCAAAGCACTTGGTAAAAAAATTGATTTTAAACTTATAAAAGAGGCAAAAGTTAAAACCGCAATTCATCCGCTTGGCGGAACAACACTCCCCTTTTGGAAAGCAATAAAGCAAGAATATAAACTTGAAAATTTAGATATTGTCAGCCACGATATTAACCCAAGTTTTGATTTTATTCCACTTGACCACGACGGCAAAACGCGTATGGACCCGTCATCAAAATACCCGATGACACCTTTGTTAAAATTAGTGGAAAATGCCTATCAATTTGCCGGTGCTTGTGATCCGGACGGGGACCGTTTTGGCTCAGCTACGCAAAAAGGCGGTTTGATTCTCCCTAACCACGCACTTTGCGTTATGGCAGACTATTTGATTAAAAAGCAAAAAGATTTGACTGGCAAACAAATCGGCCGCACACTTGGCACAACTATGTTATTAGATAAAATTGCCACGGCAAATAAAATAACTATTGATGAAGTCAATGTCGGTTTTAAATATTTCGTTAAAGGTTTAACCGAAGGTAAATATATTTTAGCCGGGGAAGAAAGCGCAGGCATGTCCGTTTCAAATTGGACTACGGAAAAGGACGGTATGTTTGCCGTCTGCTTACTGCTTGAAATAATGAGTGCAACCGCGCAAGATATTGCAGGGCTTTACAAACAGCTCACTTTAATTTACGGCGAGCCTAGCTACACCCGCCTTGATAATACAGTTACTGAAGAAAGCAAGGCAAGATTTTCAAAATATTCCGCGGAAAGTTTTAAAGATTTACAAACTTTGGCCGGTGAGCGTGTTTTAAAAATCCGCGCTACCGACGGTATAAAAATTTATTTGGAAAATTCTTGGGTGCTTGCCCGCATGTCCGGCACAGAGCCCATAATTAAATTATATGCCGAAACTTTTAAAGGTGCGGAACATTTGCAAAAGATAATTGAAGAAAGTTCCAAACTTTTCGGGTTTTAAATTTGTGTTTAAAATTTTTAAATGCTAAACTTTGAAAAAGGAGTTTATTTTAATGTAGGGTAACAACCCTATGAAAATTTAAATCTGTTTTTGGAGCGTTACGGAAACGCAGTGCTCTGCATAAAGCAGAGTGATTATCATGCCAAAAACAGTCGTTACAGGTGCAAATTTGTGGGCCTTATAACCCCACGGGTTTGCACCGAATGTTTGTCGTTTTGCGGCGAACTACGGCTGTTATTTTTGAGGACTATGATAATCACTCTGATATATCAGCCGTTTTTATTTGGTTGATTTTAAAAAGGAATTTCCTTATACTCCCCGCCCCTTTGCTTGCAAAGGCGGAGGGGCTGGGGGTGGGGTTGTAAAATAAAGTAAACCTTATTTAATAACCCCACTCCTAACCTCTCCGCCTTAAGAAGGGGAGAGGAATTATAGGAAATACTTAATTATTAAAGGAGAAATGAAATGAAAGTAAAAAATAAAATACAAAGGAATCACAAGTCAGGTTTTACCTTGCTTGAGTTGTTGGTAGTTGTGCTGATTATAGGTATACTTGCCGCAATCTCTTTACCACAATATCAAAAGGCAGTAAATAAAACAAAGTTTGCGAGATTACAGTCTACAGTTGTATCACTTCGTGATGCCTATAATGAATATGTTTTATTACATGGTGAGGCTACTAAGAACTTTAGTGATTTGTCTTTTAATTTACCGGATGAATTTAAATTAACTACTGATGTTTATGATACAACTTGTATGACAAATGCAGATATGTCTTGTTGCCTTCAAAAATATTATTACGGAAGTTCGGTTAATTATGAAAAAGGATACATAGCATGCTATAACAAAGATTTAGATTATGGATATTATGAAGCTTTATATTCTAAAGAAGGGAATCCCCTAAATACGAGGTACTGTATTGCACTTGAAAATAATATTAAATCCAACAATTTTTGTTCTACCCTAGGTACATATATCGGCAAAGCAACTTTATATGCCAATAAAAATTCTGCGTCTATGTATAAATTATATAAATTGTAAAAAGGCAGAAATTACAAATTTACTATTTACATAAGAACTAAAAAAAAGTAAAATATATAAGTAAGATTTTTAAAAGAGGTACAAAATGGCAAAATTAAAAACAGGGCGTCATACAAGCGCCTTAAAAGCACAAAGACAATCTGTCAAGAGAAATTCAAGAAATAAAGGCTTGAAGAAAACCATTCACTTGGCTGCAAAAAAAGTTTTAGCATCTAAAAATGCAGCTGATTTGAAAAAAGTTTCTTCCGCTTTAGATAAAGCCGCAAAGAAAGGCGTTATCCACAAAAAAGCTGCTGCAAGGAAGAAATCCCGCTTGACAAAACTTGTCAATAAAGCAGCAAAAAAATAAAAATAAATTATTAAATTTTACGCGGGCTTTAATGCCCGCGTTTTTGTATATAAAAATACCCATGTTTTACATGGGCATTTTTAAAAGAATTTTTTTTATAAACTCTTACAAACTTTTTAACTTTTGCTTTAGTTCTTCAAAGGGCATAACTTGACCGCCACCTTGTGCAAAGTCCGGCCGGCCGCCACCACGCCCGTTAAGCAAAGCAGAAATTTGCCCCGTTAACTTGCCGGCATTTGGGCCGCCCGCAAAACTCTTAACCACGAACGAAGATTTACCGTTTAATGCAGTTATTACCATAATTACGGTATTTGGGTTTTTATTTGCAAAGTTATCGGCAAGATTTCTAAGTTCTTTAATTTCGGTATTTTCCGCATTAAAGCAAATTAGTTTCGTGCCATCCTTTAAAGTGAAACTTTCCTGCAAAGTTCCGCCGGAAGCACCGCTTAAAATTTGACGGCGCAAAGCGGAAATTTCCTTTTTAAGTTTCTTTTCTTCGTCTATCATAGATTGAATTTTTTGTGTTAAATTTTCCGGGTGAGTATTGAGCATTAAACCGGCAGTAAGCGTGATATTTGTCATTTTTTGCATATTATCAATTGCGCTCAAACCGGCAACACCTTCAATACGGCGAACACCGCTTGAAACAGCACTTTCTTTAAGCACCCTAATAACCATAAT
>CADAFA010000052.1 GCA_902787065.1 uncultured Elusimicrobium sp. | reverse complement strand
CAAACCACGGCTGTTATATTACGGGTTACTTCCTGTTGCTCGGGTATTATAGCCGTTTTTATTTGGCTGAATTTAGGAGGTACAAATAAAAAAAATAGCAGTACAAATTAAATTAAAGGAGAGTAATATGAATAAAAAAGGTTTTACATTGTTGGAACTTTTAGTAGTTGTATTAATTATCGGTATACTTGCTGGTATCGCCCTGCCACAGTATAAAAAAGCATTATTGAAATCAAGAGCAACTGAGGCAATTAACACACTGAAAGCAATTCAAGATGCACAGCAAAGATATTTTTTAAGCAACGGAGCATATGTACACCATACAACAGACCTAACCCCATTGGATATAGAAATAAAAGAGGGATATTATAGATTCTTTTGTAATGAGAATTGTTATGCCAGTCCAAAAAATGGCAGCATGCCTTTTTTTGAACAGGGTATAAGATATAATACATTGTATTGCCGTGGTACTGCCAAAGAATGTGAACCTTTTAGCACCACATTACATTTCGATAATTATTGGGTAATTCATAAATAGAATTATTTTTAGTTTACTTTTACGATATTTTTAATTCCTCCGCCCTCTTTAAAAAATATGGGAGTAAATATTAGAAAATACTTTTATTTAAAAACTCAAATCGTATTCCCATACCCGGCAAGTATTTTTGAGGAAATTTTAGTTTTTAAAAAATATTTAGGTTCAAAATCATAGTGCGCAAGCGCCTTTCTGTGCGACGCAGCAGATTTCATAAAGCCGAAACGTGCGCATTATCCGGCAAGTATTTTTGAGAGAATTTTGATTTTTACTTTGACGACGTGTACCCAGAAGAATGGGAGCGGAGCGACTCTCGGTACACTAGGAAAAGAAAAATCAAAATTTACCAAAAAGACGCCGCCGACAGAAAATAGAAACTGCAAATTTTCTATTCCCTACAGGAATGGTATTAAAAAGATAACTCTAATATTATATAATGTAACTACATGTACACACCCGTAAAAAAAAGATTTTCAAGGCCTGTAAACAGGCGCAAGGTCCGCAAGAACCGTATCAAAAAAATAGCAATATTTTTGACGGTCTTGGCTTTTGCCGAGGGGGGCTTTCTACTTTGGAACCAAGGAAAATTTTATTTTGAAAACATTAAACTCCCCCCCGCTTTAACTTGGCAAATAAAAACAATCACTATTTCCGCCCCAACTGAAAACTTAAAAAAACAAATAGAGGCAGAAATCCAAAATAAAAACATAAATTTGGGAATTATCTTATCAAGTAAAGAAGCAAAAAATTTGGAAAGCTCTTTAAATGAAAACATAAAATATATAAAGGATATCAAAGTTACAAGGAAATTTTTTACAAAAGAACTTATAATTGTTGCTAAAAAGTTTACCCCCTTTGCCCAAATTTATACCCCGCAAGACAAAATTTTTCTGACGGAAGAGGGGCAAGTTTTCCAAGATGATGAACCTCAAAATAAAGGGGGCTTTCTTAATGTCTATTTAAATGCTAAAATAGAAAGTGAAAATTTGGCCAAAGAATTGGTACAATTTATTAAAGAGATTAGTGTAAACTCTTTAAGAAATACCGGTGATGTTTCAATAAATATGAATGAACAAACGGCTGAATTTAAAACAAAGTTCGGTCCGGTTAGATTAAAAGGGTTTAAAGAGGTAAAAAAACAACTTTCCGCTTTGACGGAAATTTTTAAGATTTCATCGGGGAAAAATTTTACCCTCCCGTATTATGTGGATTTTACTTACTTTAATAAAGGTAAAATTTATTTAACACAGGACTATAAGGATTTGTAAAATGGCAAAACAAAATTTAATAGCGGCATTGGATATCGGCGGGGGAAAGATAACCGCTGTGGCTGCGACGGTAGACCAACAAAAAAACGTAGTGCAAATTTTAGCGGGGGATGAATTCCCTTGCGAAGGCCTTGAAGGCGGAATAGTTTCAGATATACGGGAAGTAACCGCAACAATCCTTGAAACTATAAATTTCTTAGAAGAAAAAACCCAAGCAGATATTAACTCTTTATATATTGCTTTGCGCGGGGAACATATTGAAAGTTTTACAAGTAAAGGAACCTTTAATATCGCCAGGGTAGATAAAGAAATTACCCCCGACGATATTGAACACGCAATAGCAGCTGCAAAAAGTATCCCAATAAAAAATAATACAGAAATTTTAAGCACTGTTCCTCAAGGATTTTATATTGACAGGCAACCCGTAAAAAACCCCGAAGGTATGGAAGCAACTTCAATAGATGTTGATGTGCACATTACAACAGGTTTAACTGCAACTTTCAATAATTTAAACAGGGCTTTTGACCGTGCGAAATGTGATATAACCGGCCGTTTTTACGGCTTACTTTGCCTGGCAGATGCCGTCCTAACACAAGAAGAAAAAGAAATGGGGGCCCTTTTAATAGATTTGGGAAGGGATAATACTTCTGCCGGCATTTATGTTGACGGTGCTTTAAGATGTTCTTATGATATTAAAATGGGTTCAGATTTGATTACAAGCGATATAGCAAAAGTTTTGCGTATATCCCACAAAGAAGCGGAAAAAATCAAAATAAACTACGGGACTGCTTTCCCCGATACAAACAGCAGTGAAACAGAAATTACTATTTCCCCACTTTACGGACAAAAGGAAACAACAATAAACCGCGATTATTTGCTTGATATTATCCGCCCTCGCGTGCAAGATATTTTTGATGCCGTAAAGGAAAAAATGGAGGAAAGCGGCTTTTTTGACTGCGCAAGTACTGCCGTTTTAACTGGTGGCGGTTCCCTTTTGCCGGGGATACAAGAACAAGCACGTTCAAGTTTAAATATTAAAGAAGTTGTCTGTTCCACCATTCAAAGGGATTTAATTGAATGTGATAAAGAATTTTTAAACCCGAAATACGCTACGGCAGTTTCTTTGGCATACTTTGTAGCAAAAAGGGATATGTCAGACGGCTCATCAAGAAATGACAGCCGCTCTAAAGGGCTACTTAAAAAGGTAACAAATTTCTTTAAAAATTCAGATTTATTCGGCGGTTAATATGGAAGAACAAAATAAATTTGAGGCCAGTTTCAGAACTTTACAAAGCCTTGAAGGTAAAAAGGCCAAAATTAAGTGTGTAGGTATCGGCGGCGGTGGAGGTAATGCAATCAATCATATGATGGATGCAGGTATTACTGACGTTGATTTTATTGCAGTTAACACAGATGCCCAAGATTTAAGAAGGAACAAAGCCCCCTATCTCTTGCAGGTAGGAAATAATTTACTTAAAGGCCTCGGTGTTGGCGGAGACCCGGAACTCGGCAAAAAAGCGGCGGAAGAATCTATCGCTGAACTTGAAGATTTAATTACAGATACAGACCTTCTTTTTATCACCGCAGGTATGGGCGGTGGGACAGGAACAGGCGTTGCTCCCGTATTAGCAAAAGTTGCAAAAGAGAAATATAAAGATAATATTTTAGTTGTTGCTGTCGTAACACGCCCGTTTAATTGGGAAGGCTATCTAAAAGCAAACAGAGCACAAAAAGGTATAGAAGAATTACAAAAATACGCAGATTGTACACTCATAATACCTAACGAACGTATCTTTGAAATCATAGATAAAAAAACAGCAAACGAGGCTGCTTATAGACAAATAGATGACGTTTTACTAAAGGCAGTAAAAGGTATCTCAGAAGTTATTATAAAACCCGGTGAAATGAATATCGATTATAACGATTTAAAACGCATTATGCTTCATTCCGGTTGTGCTTTAATCGGTATAGGTGAGGCCTCCGGCATGAATAGGCATATAACCGCTTTAAAACAAGCGCTAACATCCCCCCTTCTTGAAAGTACAAATATTAACGGTGCAAAAGGTTTACTTGTATCATTTAACTATTCCGGCGAACTTGCCATGATAGAAGAAAGGGAAGTCATGAATACGGTCAGACAATATACAAGCAGTATGGCACTTGTTAAAATCGGTAAGACTTATGATGAAAGTTTAGATAAAGATTCTTTAAAAGTGGTAGTTATAGCAACAAATTTCCCTAAAGATTCAAATGCTAAAGCGCCCACTAAAAATGTAAAAACCCAAGAATCTAACCGCTGGATTCCCATAGATTTTAGGAAACACTTACCCGCTATAAAGCGGCTAAATCAGGAGGTTAAGTAAGATGGCAATCAGTTTAAATACCTTATTAAAAACCGTAGTTGATAATAAAGCCACAGGCTTACATGTGAGAGGAAACTCTAATGCCTTTGTCCGTATAGAAGGTAAAATAAGAGCTATTGAAAATTGTTTTCTAACAAATGAGGAAGTAAAAAATATAGCCTCCGCCATAATGACGGAAAAAGATAAACAACTTCTTGAAAAGAATTTAAGTGTTGACTTTGCTTTGGACGCTAAAGAACACGGCCGTTTCAGATTCAATATTTACAGGCAATCCGGTAAAATGTGTATGGCGATAAGACACATACCTTTAAAAATCCCGACCTTTGATGATTTATCTTTACCCGGTGAAACCTTAAAAAAGATGGCTGAAAACAGAAGGGGTATAATTTTAGTAACAGGTATGACAGGGTCAGGCAAATCCTCAACTTTAGCGGCAATGGTAGACGAAATAAACCGCACAAGAGCTTGCCATATTCTAACAGTAGAAGACCCTATTGAATTTGTTCACATGGAACAAAAAGCAATTGTGAGCCAATTATCTTTGGGAACTGATACTTTATCTTATACTTCTGCTTTGAGATATGCCATGCGCCAAGACCCGGATGTAATCATGTTAGGTGAATTGAGGGATATAGAAGTTATCCGCGCTGCTATTTTAGCAGCGGAAATGGGGCATTTGGTCTTTTCTACCTTACATACTGTTGATGCTGTACAAACAATATCCCGTTTGATTGAATCTTATCCCCCTGAACAGCAAAATCAAATACGTTTCCAATTATCCGATTTGATCAAAGGTGTTATATGCCAAAGATTACTACCTAAAGTCGGAGGAGGTTTAATCCCTGCCCTTGAAATTATGCTCCCTACCGGCCAAATAAAAAATAGCATACAAGATAATAAGCTTTCTGAAATTAACAAAGCCATGTTAAACGGTGATTATTACGGCATGTGTACTTTTGATAAATCACTTGCAAGCTTATATGCACAAGGTAAAATAACATTGGATAATGCTTTAGCTTTCTCAACTACCCCGGAAACCATAAAACTTTTGGTCAAAGGGGCAGAAGTAGACGGGTTTAAACTATAATATGAACAACAATAAACTTCTTATCGCTATCGACGGGCCTGCAGGAGTAGGCAAAACCTCTGTCGGCAAAGCGCTTGCCTGCAAATACGGGCTTGGTTTCTTAAGCACAGGTATAATGTACAGGTGTTTGGGGTGGAAAGCTTTAAAAAGCGGTATTAATTTACAAGAGGAAGAAGCCGTTTTTCAAATTGCCAAAAATATTGTTTGGGGCTTTGAAAAGGAAGCCGACAGTAATTTAAAAGTCTTAGTAGACGGCCAATTTTTAGGTGATGCTTTACTTAGCGAAGAAGTAGCCCGCGCCGCAAGCATAACCTCAGCTTTACCGAAAGCCAGGGCAGTAATAACTGACAAACAAAAAGCCCTTGCAAGAGAAGGCGGGCTTGTTATGGAAGGCCGGGATATCGGTACGGTTATTGCCCCAAATGCAAATTTAAAATTTTATATGGTTGCTTCAGCTGAAGCCCGTGCTAATAGGCGCGTTTTACAGTTAAAGGAAAAAGGCCAAGAGGCAAATTACGAAGAAATTTTAAAATCAATTATTTCGCGTGATGAGAGGGATTCTTCCCGTAAAACTGCCCCTTTAAAGCCGGCAAGTGATGCAATTTTAATAGATACTTCCGCTCTAACTTTAGAGGAAGTAATAAATAAAGTTTTGGAGTTGAGCCAGACAAATGCTTCTTAATTTGGTAAAATTTACTGCGAGGACCTTTTATAGGGTCTTCTATAAAGTTCAGATTATAGGGCTTGATAATATCCCTAAAACCGGGGCTGTTGTACTGGCGTGCAACCATGTGTCAAATTTTGACCCCCCATTTGTAGGCGGCTTTGTAGGTTTAAGAAGGGACCCTATATATATAATTAAAAAAGAAATTTTGAGTGTGCCTATACTCGGGCCGATGTTAAAGAGTTTTGGTTTTATCGCCATAGATAGATATAGAAAAGGCGGTGATATGCAATCCTTAAAACAGGCCTTGAAAGTAATAAAAGAAGGGAAAGCTTTATTTATTTTT